>CAJXAU010000062.1 GCA_913050205.1 uncultured Verrucomicrobiota bacterium | reverse complement strand
GAGACCGGCATCAGCGACTGGCTGGAGATCCGAAAATCCGGCACCTACCAACTCTCCGCTCGATATACCGGCCTGCTCGATAACCAACGTCCGAACGTCACGCCCGGCTGGCAGTTATGGCGGCAGTCCGCCGAGTCCGCACCGGTCGAAACCACCCTGGTCACCGCTCCCGACTACGTGGCCAGACGAACCGACCTTGCCAAGGAAACCGGCCTCGCCCTTGCCCTCACGAAAAACAGGAGCTGGGATCCAATCGAAGGCACCCAGTTGACTCTCACGCTCAAGAACCTAAGCGAAAAACAAATATCGATCGCTTGGCCAAGCGCATTGGGCCTCTGGATCCTCGATGCCAACGGCCGCCGTGTCCCGCTTTCTCTCACACAGATCAAATCCGCACCGGAGGAACTCCACATAGAGTCCAATAGTCAGGCTCAAAAAATCGTGTCCCTTGATGGCAGGGCGTTGGAATCGAAGCCGTTCGGCGCCTATCAGGTTTTTATCGACTACAAAACAGGCGACCTTCGGACCCCGTCCAACACGATCGGAATCGACTGGCAGCTTGACCAAGCGCAACTCACTGGATTGCTTCATGCAGCCTCCGGCGGAGCCAAGACTGGCCTGCGGAACAAGCCGCTCAAGCTGTTGCGGCTGCACATCGCAGCGCTTGGCCCGGCGCTTGGCCAAGTGAATCCCGGCCGGTTCGACGAGAAGGGCCAGCGATTGCTGCAGGAACTGAAACTGGCAGCGAAACTGAAACCGTTCGGCCCCAAGCCGGGGTTGCTCACCGTGAAACTGTCCATCGAGCAGGAAGGCTCCCTGCGATTCGCCAACCAAGCGCTTGGCCAAGCGCTACCCTCACGGGGAGGCGTTGTTGAAAAACTCGGTTCGTTGACGGCAATCCGAAGACACCTCGGCTGGGCAGTGGCAGTTGAGTTGCAGCCCAAAAACGGAGTCACAGAAAAACAGGCATCCGAAGCGCTTCAGAGCCTGAGAGCACTCCAGCCCCATCTGGCCAAAACACCGGTGTTCAAACCGAAAACCGTTAATCCGAAACGTTGAGTTTTGAGTTGGCGCGGCCCTCGAGGACTTTTGAAGTCGGCTGGTATTGGGCAATGAACTCCGCCCGAAAGTCGTCAAAAGTGCCTTCCGAAAGATGACTCCGAATCTGCCGCATGACCTCAAGGTAAAAGTGGGAGTTGTGAACACTCAACATCCGAAGTCCGAGAATTTCACCCGCCTTGAGCAGATGCCTGAGGTACGCGCGCGTATGGTGTGTGCAGGCGAAACAATCGCACCCCTCCTCAATCGGACCGAAGTCTTCCTTCTGGTGCCCGGCGCGGAGATTGATCGCGCCCTTCGATGTATAGGCCGTCCCATTGCGGGCCACGCGGGTGGGTAGCACACAATCGAACATGTCGATCCCACGCGCCACCAACTCGACCAATTGCGCTGGCGTGCCCAGCCCCATGGCGTAACGCGCCTTGCTCTCCGGCAGATACGGCTCGGTGATCTCGACCGCATGCATCATCTCCGGCTCCGGTTCGCCGACGCTGACTCCGCCCACGGCATAGCCGTCGAAATCCATCGCCACCAGTTCCTCGGCACATCGCCGGCGCAGCTCAGGGCTGTTCGCCCCCTGCACGATGCCAAAGTAAAACTGCCCCTCGGCACGGGGCTGCTCGGCACAGATTGCGGCCCAGTCGAGCGTTCGCTTGACGGCCGATTCCAACTCATCAGCGGAACAGCCATGAGGCGGGCACTCGTCAAACAACATAGCGATGTCGGAGCCAAGCTCGCGCTGAATCGCCATCGATTCCCTCGGGCCAAGGAAAAGCGTCTCGCCGCTGAGGTGGGAACGAAACTCCACGCCGTCATCCCGCACGCTGCGAATCTTTGCGAGGCTGTAAACCTGAAAACCGCCGCTGTCAGTAAGGATCGGCTTGTCCCAGTTCATGAACGTATGCAGCCCACCCGCCTTGCGGATGATGTCCATGCCGGGCCGAAGGAACAAATGATAGGTGTTGCCGAGTAGAATCTCAGTGCCGGTCTCGCGAAGCTCACGAAGGTCGAGCGCCTTGACGCTGGCCTGCGTCCCGACCGGCATGAAAACCGGGGTATCGATCACACCGCGAGTCGTGGTGAGACGCCCCAGACGCGCCCTGCTACGGGGGCTGGTTTGAAGCAATTCGAACATGCGGAGGAAAAAATGCGCTTGGCCAAGCGGAGCTTACCAACCGCCCTCGGCCAACATGGCCACGGTGCGCTTGGCCAGGTCGTTGGCTAGCAACGGCAGCGCCTGCCGTTCTGCGCTGGTCAGGTCATCCCCAAGTCGCACGGTGGTTCGGCTGGTGACCACGCGATCGACCAGCACTTCGCCGGAGGTTTTATCTGTGGCTTTCACCTGAGTGGACAGTTCAACGACGAAGTCGCGAACGGTAAGGATGTCTCTCGGCTGAAAGCTGACGGCAGATCGTCGATAGGAGGTGATGTTGCCTGTCAGCAACACATCCCCATCATTGGCTGTGGCCAAGTCAAACGTACCGTCGCGATGAAGCTCCCGGCGAATGGAAGCGTTGACCGACTCGGAAAGCCCAGGCTGCGCTGTCCCGTTTTGGAAAAGCCCGACCTGAATGGATTGATCCGCCGGGATGGCCGGGTTCACCGCACCCACTTTATAACTCGCACAGCCGGTCGATATGCCAACGGCGAATAGCAGCAACAGTCTGCCAGCGATCTCAATCATCACTGTTCGGTTTTCGCTGGATCCGAGGCCGTTTCAATCAATTTCGCGATCTCAGCGAGGCGCGCCTTGGCTTTTATGCCGTGCTCGGAGTCTGGAGCCAACTTGACGGCCTCGTTGTAATAAATCTCGGCTCCCTTCCATTTTTTTCGTTTTTCGTAAAATTCCGCGACGGTAATGCTGCCCCTCGCCTGTTCCGTTTTCATCTCAATAATCCGCTTATTAGCCTCAACGGTCCTGGGATTATAAGGGTATAACGCGATAAAATCTTCGTAGGAGTGAATCGCTCGGAGGGTCACCTCCTGGTCGTATTCGGCATCCTTGGTTTGTTGCTCGTAGGACTCTCCTTTTTTGAAAAGAGCCTCGGCGGCAATATCGTCCCGATCTTGATACTCCTCAAAGGCGATCTTATAGGCATTCACCGCTCGACCATAATCCTTGTGGCGCTCCTTTTCGGAAATCTGAAAACTTCTCGCTTCCTTTTCCCAAGCCTCGCCGACCTTCATTTGGGCCGCGGGTGCCACATCACTGTGAGGGCCAACGTCCACGACTTCCTGGAACATTTCTGCTGTTTTTTTCCAGGAACGGTAAAGGGGAATTTTGCCCCATAGTTTGAACCGTTTCCCGTTCAGGAATCGATCTGCGATCTCAACCTGACGGCGCTGGATTTCATCGTAGTCAACGTTTTGGGGGTAGTATCTAAGAAGTTTCTGGTACTCACGAAAGGCACGCTCATCATCACCCCGTTCTTCAAATGATCTTGCGACCAGTTCCTGCGCCTCCGGTGCGTAGTCCGAGAGTTGCCACTCGTGAACGGTTCGACGCGCCGCCTTGTAGGCAATTTTCCAGTCTCCCTTGGCTGCCGCCTCCTTGGCCACCTCAAGCTGGGCCTTGGCACGGTCACGCCGCCATTTACCCATCGTGCTCCAGCTCTCATAAGACCAACCCTCACCGGGCCGATAGATGATCGGGGCAGGTGAACTATTCGGCCAAAGCAAAAAGACAATCGCCGCAATAACCAAAGGACTAACCCAACGCCGCATGGGCGGAAGTTAAGCCAAGTCGACGCACCACTCCAGCCTGTTTTTCCTTTTGTCAAAAGTCGCCAAACGCCAACCTCAAGGGCATCGGGATGACGGAACCCATCATTATCACAGACAGCCCGGAATCGCTCTCCGGCCTTGCGGGGATGCCTCTGCAAACTCCTCACAAACCCATCGTCACTGCAGATTGGGATGAGGACACGAGACAAATCTGGACGGCCGTCGGAGGTGCGGCGGATGCCTCGCCATCCGCGATCGTTGGTCTGGCTCCTTGGCGCCAGATCATGGCCGTGAGCCGTTCCCCCGTTTCGCAAGTCGATGGATTGCGGAAACTGCTGCAAACCGGGCAAATACCCCCAACCCCGTTTGCCTGTCTGGCGTTTATGGGGTACGGATTTCATGGCAACCGCGGCCGCCCATGGCAGGCGCTCGAGGGCAATTTGCATCTTACGGTATTGTTCTCACCCAACCGGCCGGCACGCGAGCTGGGGGTGGGGCTGAGCATTGTGCCTTCGCTGGCGGTTGTGGATGCGCTTGGCCAGTTTGATGCGCTTGGCAAAGCGACAACAATCAAGTGGGTCAACGACGTCCTGCTGGGTGGCAAAAAAGTATCCGGCGTCATTACCTCCACATTGGCCAAGGGCGAACGAATCGAGCACGCCATTCTTGGCATCGGTGTGAACATTGCCGCGACTCCGACATTGCCTCCCGGCCGGTTTGTCCAGACCCCGATCAGCCTCCGCGAAGCTGCGCCCGATGCATTGATCACCCTGCCCGTTTTTTTGCCAGTCCTGCTCGAGCGCTTGGCCAAGCGGCACGAACAATTGCTCGCCGACGGGCCGGAACCGCTCCTGGCCGACTACGTCGCACGAAGCGGCGTCATCGACCGGCAGGTTGAGATCTGGGAGGAGTCCGCCGGCGAAACCGACTCTCCGGCATTGATCGCCAAGGGGCGAGTCGAGACGATTCACGCCGATCTCTCGCTACAACTCGCGGAGCAGGCGGAGCCAATTCATCGAGGCCGGCTGGTATTCGTGGATTGATTTTCGGCTTTGGCCGACGGCGGTGCATCCGTATCTTCCCCGGCATGCGCACGGTAAAAGTGCCCCTCGGGGATCGCAGTTATTCCATCAAGATTGGGAACGACCTCCTGTCGAGTCTCGGCAGCGAGTGCCGCCGCCTCAAGCTCGGAACCCGTTGCGCCGTGGTCACGGACCGAAAGGTCGGCCCGATCTACAGCAAAGCTGCGATGAACTCGCTGCGTGAGGCGGGGTTTGATCCGGTGGAGATTCGCGTGCCAGCCGGTGAAACGGCGAAGAGCCTCGACACCATCCACGCCTGTTATGACAAACTGGCCCGGCACAGGCTGGAGCGCAGTTCATTCATCGTGGCGCTCGGCGGCGGTGTGGTGGGTGACATGGCCGGCTTCCTCGCGGCAAGCTACCTGCGTGGCGTCGGGTTCGTGCAGGTCCCGACCACCCTGCTGGCGCAGGTCGATAGCTCGGTCGGCGGCAAGGTCGGCGTAAACCTTAAGGCGGGCAAAAATCTTGTCGGGGCGTTCTACCAACCCCGGTTAGTGTTGTGCGATCTGGACACATTGAAAACGCTGCCCAAACGCGAGCTTCGAGCCGGCTTCGCCGAGGTGATCAAATACGGCATTATCGACGACGCCACCTTGTTCCGCCGACTCGAACGCCAATTGCCGGCGCTCCTAAAGCTAAATGCCAAAGAGCTGGCTCATGTTGTCGCCCGCAGTTGCCAAATCAAGGCCAAGGTGGTCGAGGAGGACGAACGCGAAGGAGGCCTGCGTGCCATCCTCAACTACGGCCACACCATCGGCCACGCACTTGAGGCAATCTCTAGTTATGGAAAGTATCTTCACGGGGAAGCCATCTCGATTGGTCAGGTGGCGGCGTCAAAAATCTCACGTGATCAACAAGGGCTTGACCAAGCGGAGGTCGAACGGATTGAGGCGCTCTTCGCCGCCGCCGGTCTGCCAACGACGGTTGCCCTGTCCAAAAAGGACACTTTAAAACTACTCGCTGCAATGAAGCTCGATAAGAAAGTTATTGGAGGTCAGGTAAAGTTCGTTTTAGCCAAGTCTATTGGTCAGGTGGCCTTTGGAATTGATGTACCAAAAGCAACCATTAAGGCTTCGCTGCAGTGAACAGTTACTAAACTACTGGCAGCAGGGGCAAATACCGAAGAACTCCAAATTGTGTGTGATCTTCTTAAATCCAGTGTGCTTGGCCAAAGTTTCTGTAAGTGATTTTGGGAAACAATGATTCACCTCGACCACCGTTGAACACTCTGTACATATCATATGATGGTGATGATTGCCTCCCTCTGGTGACATCAGTTCATATCGTGCCACTCCGTCACCAAAATCAAATTGCTGAACCATGTTAATTTCCAGAAGCAGGTGCATGGTGCGATAAATGGATGCCATATCACATTCCCCGGAAATTTCTGAATAAATCTGGCGATTGGTAGTTGGGTTTACCTGTTGATGAAGATACTTAAGCACCGCCAGCCGCGGTTTAGTCAACTTATAGCCAGAGGATTGCAGACGCTCATTCCAATCTGAGAGTGTTCCCCTGTCATGAGCATGTCCTGTACAACAACTATGTTCCTTTGGCCGCATCGCGCTTTAGTGAGGGTGAAGGTGAAGCATCATCCCAATACCCGCGAGCGCCAGACCGGCTGCGATCGCGAGCATTTTGTAGGCATTGAACTTGTGTCCCTCACTGCTCTCAAAAAGGATCGTCGTCGAAACGTGCAGAAAGATGCCAATTACGATTGCGAGGCTCTCACGATGAAACTGACCGATCATCTCCGCCCCACCAAGCAATGTTCCCAACGGGGCCATCGCCCCGAACAAGGCCAGCAACCCAAGCGCCTTGGCCTTGCCCATGCCGTTATTCAATAACATCGAGAAAAACACAATCGCTACAGGATATTTGTGTAACACTATGCCCCATAACAACGCGCTCTGCGACGCCTCCGCACCATGCGAATGGCCGTGCCCGTGCGCATGACCATGGTCATGCGAATGATCGTGCCCAGCATGGGCCTCACCGCCACTACCCAGAGGCATGCCCTCGAGAAACGCATGCAAACAAAGCCCCACAAGCAGGCCGATCGGCAGTGCATCCTTTTTTGAATCGTGGTGCGCATGCCCGTGCTCTATCCCTCCTGACAAATACTCGAGCATCACCTGAAGAAAAAAACCGACCAATACGAACGCCCCAAAGTACGCCCCGCGGCTGGGATCAATTTTAACAAATACTTCCGGCAACAGATGTAGTGCCGTGATTGAAAGAAGGTACGCGCCGCTAAAGGCAATAAGCAGCTTTAGCCGATTGCGATCCCTCGGCTTCAACCAGACCACCGTCAGAACGGCCGCCACCACTGAACCGATGAGAAGTCCGATCGTCATTTTAGGTAGTCTGGCTTGGTTTGTTACCGCTTGGCCAGACGCTTGGCCAAGTTGCAATCTATTTGCAAAATGGCAGGCAAAAAGCCGCACCCCTTGGGATGCGACAGCAAAAATTACTTCATCAACAGCAACTGGCGTGATCGCTTAATGGCATTGGCCATGCGGCGTTGGTAACGCGCCGGCAACCCGGTGTACTTGCGCGGCAAGATGCGGCCGTGACCGGTCACAAACGTCTGCAACAACTCCGTGTTGCGGTAGTCCAACTGGTCGATGGTGAAATCCACCTTCGGGCGCGGGCGAGGTGTGCGCGTCTGGGTCTGGTTGCGGTTCCGCTTATTCTTGTCGTTCTTCTTGGGCATGTTACTTGATTTCGCGATGCAGGGTGTGGCGACGCATGTTGGGGTTGTACTTTTTCATCTCCAACCGATCCGGCTGCGTCTTCTTATTACGCTGCGCCATGTAGCGGGAAACCGGCTTGCCGGCTTCCTTGGCTTCCGTGCATTCGAGGATGACTGTTTCTCTTGCCATAAATTATTCCTT
>CAJXAU010000061.1 GCA_913050205.1 uncultured Verrucomicrobiota bacterium | reverse complement strand
GGGCGGAAGTCGGTCAGAGCTCCAACGCCCATGAAAATAATCGGTGGCAATAATTCCGCTTTGCTTACCGCGTAATTGTAAATGAAGGCAAATAGTGGCCATTTGTCTTTTGCGTCCACTGGATACAACTCTTTATCGTTAGCCACCATTTCTGCACCCGGTATGTTTGCTAAGATTGCTCCGAAGCCGATCGGAACAAGGAGCAAGGGTTCAAAGTTCTTTCGTATGGCAAGGGTGATCAGGATGCCTCCCACGATAAACATCACACCATTTTGCCATTCCAAGCCAACGAAGCCGGAACTATTGATCAGTTTTTCGAGGATCTCCATTTTAGGCTTCGATACTCAGGATGGGTTTGCCGGCGGAAACCTCGTTGCCGATGGAGGCGTGGACGGCGGACACTCGACCGGCGCAGGGTGCCTTGACATCGTGCTTGGCCTTCATGGCTTCCACCGCTGCGACGACCTGCCCCTGTGTCACAGTGTCGCCCACCTTGACGTTGACCTCAACCAACTCGACGTTGCCTTCGAATGGTGAAAACACATCGGTCGCAGCACCCCCGCCAGCGGGAGCCGGGGCGGATTGGCCACTCGCTGCGGTCGGTGCTGCCGCAGATGCCGGTGGCTCGACGACGACCTCGTAGGTTCGGGTATTGCCTCCCTCGGTAACGGTGACGGATGTCTTGGTTGGGGCCGTGATGGGTGCGGCAGCCGGAGCGTCACTTTCTTCCTTCTTGAGCGGCAAAGTAATCTTGGATCGATTCTCCAGCAGGCGGATGCCCTCGTTAAGTTCCATATTTTTGCCGGGAACGATCGCGGCTGCGACGAGAAATTTGTTTTCGTCCGTAACCTCCAGCCCGCGTTCTTTCAATGCGGCCTCGGCCTCGACGAGTGTATCCGGTGCCTCCTCGAGTGGGTCGCCATCAAACGGCGGCATCTCGAGTTTTTCGGCGGCAATTTTGACCACCTCAGGGTCGGGCGGCAGCGGGGGGCGGCCAAAGTAGCCGAGAATCGATTTGCCGTAGCCGGCATCGATTTTCTCCCAGCGACCGTGAAGCACGTTATTGAACGCCTGCAGCCAGTACTGCTGGCTTCCCGGGGTGACGCTGGTCCAGCCTCCACCGGCGCGGACCACCTCGGGGAATTCGGCCAACACCTCGCTGTATTTGTCGAGGATGCCGGCTGATTTCATCATGTGCACGTTCGGGCCGATGGCACCGCCCGGCATCGGGAAGCCAACCACTCGTGCGTCTGCCGAGGTGGTGACCGGGTTAAATTCGTATTCGCTCAGGCCCTTGTTCAGAAGCGACTCGATTTCGTCCATCTTGTCCGGATCGATATCGAGGCTGTAACCGGTGCCCTTAAGGGCGTGCGCCATGGAGCGGACGTCCGGCTGCGAGGTGCCGGAGGCCAGTGGGCGCACGGCCAGATCGATGCTGTCCACGCCGCCCTCGATACCGGCCATGTAGCAGGCCACGGCGGTGGAGGCGGTGTCGTGCGTGTGCTGCACCAGCGGGATCTCCGGCGGCAGGATTGCCTTGATGCCTTTGGCCGTCTCGTAACAGGTATGTGGATCGGTTGTGCCGGAGGCGTCCTTGAGGCAGACCGAGTCAAAGTGAATGTCGCGCTTGAGCAGTTCGCGAACGATGTTGATGTAAAACTCCGGTGTGTGTGCCTTGTCTGACTTGAACGGCAACCCCATGAGCGCGACACAAACCTGATGGTGCATGCCGGAGTCGACGATCGGCTGGCCGGTTTTGACCAAATTGTCGACGTCGTTCATGAAGTCGAAATTCCGGTCGATCGTTGTGCCGTGCTTGTGCATCAACTTGGCCTGCAGCGCGAGGGTGGAGGTGCGCTGTGTGGTCAGTGTGACGCCTGAGACAGATCGGGTGAGAATCTGCAGATCGGCGTCCGGGCCGACGGTCTTGCGGATATCCGCCATGCACTTGAACGGATCCTCTCCCACGTAAAAAAACGGGGCCTGAAACCGGGCGCCGCCGCCGAACTCAAAATGGCGGATGCCGGCCGCGGCCGAGGCCTCGATGGCGGGGAGGATATCCTTCAGTCGCGTCTTGCCGCCAAAGACACTTTGGAGACCGTCGCGGAACGGGGTGAACATCACCCGGATTTCTTTTTTCTTTTCAGTGAAGATCATTGGACTGAACGGAAAGGGGTAAAACTTGGCGAGGCGCTATTTTTTGATTTCACGAATCTCGGTGACATGGCATCCGGGAAAGGCCTTGGCCGCGGCCTGGCGCACGGCCTCCTCTGCGCCGGGGTCCGGCAGGTCAGCCGCCCTCACGGGGAATAGTTGGCAGATGCCAGCGATCATGCCCGCGAGCAGTGACAGGATTGTGAGGACTGCGGCAAACGCAATCGCACAGATAAGTAACAGATTGTCTTCCATCGTGTAACAGCCGGGTTGACCGGAAAGGGCGGGGAATCTAACGCAACCGGGGGGCGGGTTTAAGCCCAATTTTCGATAATTTTACCCGTGCATGGCCAAGCGTTCCGGTTGGCATTCCGCCGAGCCAAGCGCTTGGCCAAGCGTTAGCTCATCTGGCGGCCGAGGGAGAGGAGGGTGTCGTGCTGCGCAAACGCCTCGACCGGGGCGGGGTAATCCAGCGTGTAGTGCAGGCCGCGACTTTCCTCGCGATGCAGTGCAGACTGGACGATCAACTCGGCGACAGTGGCCAAATTACGTAGTTCCAACAGATCGCTGGTGACGGTGAAATCCCAGTAATATTCATGAATTTCCTCCTGCAGATGCTTCACGCGAGAGAGGGCACGCCGGAGTCGCTTGGTCGTGCGGACGATGCCGACGTAGTCCCACATCATACGGCGCAACTCGTCCCAGTTGTGGGAGACCACGACCATTTCATCCGCGTCCGTCGCATCGCCGGAGTGCCAGTCGGGGAGCGGGGTGTCGACCGCAGGAGCGGGGTTGGCCAGTGCATGCCCGGCGGCCCGGTGCGCATAAACGAGGGCCTCGAGCAGGGAGTTGCTGGCGAGACGGTTGGCACCGTGAAGGCCGGTGCAGGAGACCTCGCCGATGGCGTAAAGCCCGTGGATGCCGGTCTCGCCTTCGTGACTGACCTGTACGCCGCCGCATTGATAATGCGCGGCCGGCACGACTGGGATCGGTTCTTTGGTGATGTCGAGGCCGAACCGGAGGCAGGTTTGGTAAATGTTCGGGAACCGGTCGATAATGGTGCGGGCCGGTTTATGGGTGATATCCAGAAGGACGTGGTCATCGCCGGAGCGTTTCATTTCGCTGTCGATGGCACGGGCAACGACGTCACGCGGCGCGAGTGACTTGAGCGGATGCACTCCTTCCATGAACGGTTTGCCACTGAGATTCATCAGTTCACCGCCTTCGCCACGTACGGCCTCGCTGATGAGGAACGACTTGGCCTTGGGGTGGTAAAGGCAGGTGGGGTGAAACTGCACGAACTCCATGTTGGCGATCGTCGCGCCAGCGCGGTAGGCCATCGCCACACCGTCGCCGGTGGCGATATCCGGGTTGGAGGTGTAGAGGTAAACCTTGCCGCAACCGCCGGTGGCGAGGATCACCGTTCGTGCCGAGTAGGTCTCCACCGTGTTGGTTTTGTTATCCAGCACATACGCTCCGACGCAGCGGTTTTCGTTTTCCTGACCGAGCTTGCGTGTGGTGATCAGGTCGACTGCAAAGTGATTTTCGAAAACGGAGATATTGTCGTTTGCGGCGATTGAGTCGAGCAGGGCTCGCTCGATCTCCCTGCCGGTGACGTCCTTCGCGTGGAGGATGCGTCGTTTCGAGTGGCCTCCCTCCTTGCCAAGGTCGAGTTTGCGTTCGCCGTTAACGGCTTCGCGCTCGGAAAACTTCATGCCGAGTTGGATCAGTTCCTCGATACGTTCCGGCCCCGCTTCGACGATTCCCCGGACGACGTCTTCGTTGCACAGCCCAGCCCCGGCTACGAGTGTGTCCTTTACGTGACTCTCGAATGAATCCTCCTCGCTCGTTACTGCGGCGATACCGCCCTGAGCGTAGTTGGTATTGGACTCCGCCCGACTTTTTTTTGTGATGATGGCGACCGTCCCGGCATGAGCCACCTTTAACGCGAAGGTAAGCCCGGCGATCCCGCTGCCGAGGACGATGAAGTCAAACTGTCTTGGTGATTCGGCCATCCGTGCGGCGAGTGTTCGGTCACAGTCGACCGTTGTCAATCAGTCGTGTTTTCCCGAAGAAAACAGCCAGTGCCATGTGCGTGCCGCGCCCCACACGCTTGGCTGGTTCCAGTGTGCGAGGGGAGAAAAATTCAATATAGTCCAGCTTGGCCAGATGCCTCGATGCAATCTGTTTTCCGAGTCGGCGCTTAAGGGTTTGTGCGGAGAGGGGCGCTTGGCTGTCGCGAACCAAGCGCTTGGCCAAGCGGATGCACTCGATGAGGACTGTGGCCTCGGCCCGTTCGGCTGGCTTGAGGTAGCGATTGCGGGAACTCATTGCCAATCCGTCCCGTTCGCGGACAGTCGGCGCGATCACAATCCTGATTGGATAATTCAGGTCATCAACCATCTGTGAAATAATGGCCGACTGTTGCCAATCCTTCGCGCCGAACACCGCGATGTCCGGTTGGGTGAGATTGAATAACTTGGCAACCACAGTGGTGACGCCACGAAAGTGGGTCGGGCGGGATGCGCCTTCCATCTGCTTGGCCAAGCGCTCCTCTGCGACGTAAGTGCTGTGGCCGTCGAGGTACATCGCGTTGTCCTCCGGTGCGAACACGATGTCCACCCCAAGCTGCCGGCAGTGTGCGAGATCAGCCTTCAGTGTGCGGGGGTATTTTTTGAAATCCTCATGTGGGCCGAACTGGGTTTTGTTGACAAAGATTGTGACCAAAACCAAGCCGCCCTCACCGGCCAGGGCGCGTGCTTTTCGAATCAGGCTCAAGTGCCCCTCGTGCAGATTGCCCATCGTGGGTACCACGACGATGGGATTCCTGTTCGTCTTGAGAGCGAGCCGTTGCAGAGACCTTGGAGAGCGAATGGTTTTCAAGGCTTTAAATCAGGCAAGTTGGCTGGACCCCGGCTTCGAATCCACAAACCGGGCCATTAACCAAAGAAGGTCGGAGAGCCGGTTCAGATAAATAATCCCCTTCGATGGTTCGTTGCTTTCTGCTGCGTTGATGGCAACGACACTTCGTTCCGCGCGTCGGCAGACTGTGCGGGCCATGTCGAGGTGGGCGGATGCGACCGTACCGCCCGGGAGTGCCCAGCCCGCAAACGTCAGTCCGCCGGACTCGTACTCCGCGATCCATGCCTCCAGTTGTTGAGTGTCGCCTGCGGTGAGTTTGGCAAACGAACTGGCAGCATATTGTGCCTTGTCCTCCGATTGGGTGGCGAGTTCACCCATCAGGGCAATCAGAGCCTTTTGGATCGTCTCAAGTCGGGAGTGAATTGAAGTGTCCTGCAGATTTGCCCGTGCGAGACCGATGGAGGCGTTGAGTTCATCGACATCCCCACAGGCAGTGATCCGCGGGTCATCCTTGCGTGTGCGCTTTGCAAACAGCAGCCCGGTTTCCCCACTGTCTCCGGTTTTGGTTGTGATGCTCATCGGCTTCCCCAACTCTCGCCGCTTGGCCAAGCAGGGTAAAGCGAAAGTGCTTTCATCCTTGCCCCTGGCTGGGTGGGTTCCCAACATACCGCGGTGCAGTCCAGCGACGGGAAACTTGGCCAAGCGAATACTCAATTGTTTTCGGAATCCGAACTGCACCTGATTGGCGAAGGCAACGAATTGCTGCTATACGACAAACTCGGGGCGCAATTCCGGGAGATTGGCGGAACGCAGGGCGTGGCCTTTTCTGTGTGGGCTCCGAACGCGCAACAGGTCAGCGTGACGGGCGATTTCAACGGATGGAATCCCGAAGCGCACCCGATGAATCGGCAGGGTGACTCGGGGGTCTGGGCGACCTTCGTGCCGGGTGTGGGGCAGGGGGCGCACTATAAATTTCGATTGATAAACGCGCTTGGCCAAGCGGTCGAGAAAACCGATCCGCTTGGCCGCTTTTTTGAGCAGGCACCAAAGAATGCGGCGATCGTATGGGATACCGCTCACCTCAATTGGACGGACGACGCATGGTTGACTGCCCGTGTCGAACGGAATCCCCTCGAGTCGCCCGTGAGTATTTACGAGGTGCACCTTGGCTCGTGGCGAAAACACAACGCCGCCGAGTCGCTCTCTTACCGTGACCTTGCGACCGAGTTGGTCGCATACGTAACGCGGATGGGATTCACTCACGTTGAATTTCTACCGGTGGCCGAGCACGCCTATTATCCATCGTGGGGCTATCAGGTGACCGGATTTTTTGCACCGACAAGCCGCTACGGTACGCCGGATGATTTTGCCGCGCTGGTGAATGCACTGCACATGGCTGGCATTGGGGTAATCCTTGATTGGGTGCCGGCGCATTTCCCGAAGGATGACTACGCTTTGGCACGTTTCGACGGGACGGCACTCTATGAGCACGCGGATCCACGCCGCGGCGAGCATCCGGATTGGGGGACGCATATTTTCAATTACGGCCGCAACGAGGTTCGGAATTTTCTCACGGCCAACGCGCTTTACTGGTGCGATCGGTTTCACGTGGACGGGCTGCGGGTTGATGCGGTCGCCTCGATGCTTTATCTCGACTACTCGCGGGAGGAGGGCCAATGGATGCCGAACGAGCACGGCGGTCGTGAGAATCTGGAGGCGATCGGTTTTCTGCAGCACGTGAATCACCACGTTCTCACCCGTCATCCCGGCACGATGATGATTGCCGAGGAATCGACCTCGTGGCCGAAAGTGTCGCGTCCGCCCAGTGATGGCGGGCTGGGTTTTACACTCAAGTGGAACATGGGTTGGATGCACGATAACCTCAGTTTTCTTGAGCAGGATCCGCTCAACCGCAAGTGGCACTTCGACAAAACGACCTTCGCGATACTTTACCATTACGGCGAAAACTTCGTGTTGCCGCTATCACACGACGAAGTGGTGCACTTGAAGGGGTCGTTGCTCGGCAAAATGCCGGGGGACGACTGGCAGCGACTGGCCAACCTTCGGTTGCTGCTTGGTTACCTGTGGTTTTTTCCCGGTAAAAAACTGCTTTTCATGGGTGGCGAAATCGCGCAGGCCGCCGAGTGGAATGAAGATCGCGAGTTGAACTGGGATGCGGCGGATAGCGGCTCTCCGAATGAAGGTGTGCAAAACTGGGTGCGCGATTTGAATCATTTTTACCGGGAACATCCGGCGTTGTGGGAAGCTGATTTTGATCCGGGCGGTTTTCAATGGGTGAACTGCCACGACCGGGAAAACTCGGTTCTCTCATTCATTCGTAAGAACAAATCGGGCGATGGGATTTTGTTGGCTGTGGTGAACTTTACACCAGTGCCGCGCAACGACTACCGCGTTGGCGTGCCGGGCGACGGGCGATGGGAGGAGGTGCTCAACAGCGACGCATCTTTTTACGGCGGAACGAACGTCGGCAACGAGGGCGCGCGGGAGGCGAGTCCCGAGCCAAGCGATGATCTGCCCCGGTCGTTGACGATTGAGTTGCCTCCGCTGGGATTGGTGGTGTTCCGCTTGGCCAAGCGATGAGTGCGGTGTTGTCAACGCTTTCGAACTTGGCCAAGCGCGGGCTAACTCTCGTGTATCCGGAGATCTGTCAGCTTTGTCATGACGAACCGGCCAAGCCGGAGGACGGATTTGTCGGGGAGGAGTGTCTCGCGGAGATGAAGCCAATCGAGGCGCCGTTTTGTCGGCGGTGCGG
>CAJXAU010000060.1 GCA_913050205.1 uncultured Verrucomicrobiota bacterium | reverse complement strand
AAGTACGGCAAGTGGCCGGTGTACTCGAAGTTCTTCGACAACATGGGCCCCATCCCGCATCACATGCACCAGAACGCCAAACAGGCCAAACTGGTGAAGCAGGAAGGCAAACCGGAGAGCTACTATTTCCCGCCGCAACACAACAACGTTGGCAACAACTTCCCGTACACTTTCATGGGCCTCGAGCCCGGCACCACCAAGGCGCAGGTGCGCAAGTGCCTCGAGGATTGGAACAAGGGCGACAATGGCATCCTCGATCTCTCCAAAGCCTACCGCCTCAAGCCCGGCACCGGCTGGCTGATTCCGCCCTGCGTGTTGCACGCGCCGGGTAGTCTCTGCACCTACGAGCCGCAATGGGGCAGTGATGTGTTTGGCATGTACCAAAGCCTTGTCGAAGGCCGCGAGGTGCCGTGGAGTTTGCTCGTGAAGGACATGCCCAAGAGCAAGCACAAGGATCTCGATTTCATTGTCGATCAACTCGACTGGGCCGGCAACGTCGATCCTAATTTCAAGGATAACCATTACCTCGAGCCGATCCCCGTGGCTGACACCCGCAGTGAAGGCTACGTTGATCGTTGGATCGTTTATGGTCGCATCAAAAAGGAGCAACTCTTCACGGCCAAGGAACTCACCGTCGATCCCGGCAGCAAGTGCACGGTCACTGACAAGGGCGCTTGGAGCGGCATCTGCGTGCAGGGCAAAGGCACCATCAATGGCCAACCGCTGAATAGCCCCAAGCTGATCCGTTTCCACGAGTTGACCGAGGACGAATACTTCTGCACCGAGGCCGGTGCCAAGGCGGGTGTTACTTTTGAAAACACCAGCGACACCGAGCCCCTCGTGCTCCTGCGTTACTTTGGCCCAGAGGTGAACAAGGACGCACCGAGCATCGGCGATTATCGGAAGCGAAAGTTCGATTAAGTCATTTAGTTTTTGCAAAGACAGGGGCGATTGGGGAGTTGTCCCCACCGCTCCTGTTTTTTTGTTCCAAAAGAGCCTAATAAAAATGGGCCTGTTGCGTCTTGCTTAATACAGCGGACTGATACCGGTGATGAGCGACTCGAATAAACAGGCAAACGAACCCACGCGTGAACAATTGGAGGCTCATGTGGTGGCGATGTTGTTGGGGGAGACGAGTTCGTTCGAGGAGGCTCAATTGCGTGAGCGAATGCGGGATGATGAGAGCTTGGCCAAGTTCTGCGAGGAGATTCAAAAAACGCTGTCATTCCTCTCTGAATCGTTCGATTCAGGCCAAGGGAAAAAGGCCAAACCAAGCGCCGCCAGACTAAACCGCTCCCGGCGCAAAATGTTAAAAAAGACATTCGGCGAAGAGTCGCGCTTGGCCAAGTCCGATATTGCCAGTCCTGATTTTCGGCGAGCATTGTGGGCTATTGCCGCTGTATTGGCCCTGTTGTTCGTTGTATTCGGGGTGGTGTTTCCATCACTCTCAAGTGGTCGTGTTGCAATTGGCCAATTGGCATCGGTGAAGACTACAGCAGAAGATCAATCAGCCGTGACGATGGCCAACGAGGTTGAAAGGGAAAGTGAAAACATGCCGGTAACGGTCTCAACTGCTCCGGCCCCAACTCCATCTCCCGAACCGGCGATGCAACCCCTTTCGGATAGCGACCCGGCGGAAGCAGAGGGCGTATCGGCGCTAGCCTCACTGCCGCCATCAACAGGGACTGCGACCCAATCATACGGCATGGCGGTTGCGCCTCCTGTCAATCAGGGGTTTGGGGCAATTCCGCAAATGGAACGATCATCTGG
The DNA here is from genome assembly GCA_913050205.1 of uncultured Verrucomicrobiota bacterium. Classification (GTDB taxonomy): domain Bacteria; phylum Verrucomicrobiota; class Verrucomicrobiia; order Limisphaerales; family UBA1096; genus UBA1096. Next base: position 6,093 of record CAJXAU010000060.1, on the reverse strand, counting down.
TCAGGTAAAGCAGGCGGAACTTGGCGGGGAGGCTCGGCAATTTGCCGAGTTATCCATGCCTGTTGACGAAGGTGAAGACGATGCGGACGAACGGGGCGAGTCGCTCTCTGTCAATGGAGCCGTGTTGGTGAATGAACAAGTCGCCGCCAAACGATTTGGGTTCAGCAACGCGTCCGGACGTGAAGCCGGAGCAGATGGTCAGGTGGAGTTGTTTGAATCAGTGGATCTTTCGGGGCCGGCATCAGCTGAGTTTGGAAAACGGGATAAACTGGGAGTGATGACCGGTATCATGCCTGCTCCGGCGGGAGGCGCCGCGGCAAGAGTCGGAGGGGGCGTCGCATTCGACTCCGGTGTGGCGCAGCAGGGTAGAGAGAAAAACACACCCAAACCGGGCTACGCCACAGGAGGGCTTCCTGTCATAACGGAAGATTTGGTCATCGCGGATGAAGAATCGAACAAGGACGCCAACGGTTGGTTTTATCAAGGCGCCAACGCAAACCGACCGAGCGGAGCAACTGCCCCCGGTCAGTCAGTGGTAAACTGGGACGCGAATGCCAGCGTCGCATCCGGAGGGGATCGCTGGAATAGATTTCGGGGGCAGCAACAAGGTGGTGGAAGTCCGCACAATCCAAGCGAACCGGCTGCCACTGAGTCTGCGAAGCCAATGGGAATGATGGGGGGCTTCGGTGGAGGTGGTTTTGCTGGTGGGAAATACAGCGGTACGGCCCAACAAAAACCAACTCAGCGGGCGGCAGGAGATATCGGTAGCGGAGCCGCCCCGGCCCCTCCCGCGGTGAGGATGCCCCGGCCAACGGCCCCACGTCGCAAGGCTAAGAATCTGGCGGCGATTCCAGATTCGGCTCCAGGCACCGTAGTAACCGGCGGGCGTTCGAATTGGGGTGGAGTGGTGGCCAACGAGGAGACTGCGAGGTCGTCAAGCAGGTCGGGTGAAATGGCAGTTACACGGTACGACCGTGAGATCACCGCTGGTCTTGTGGCAGATGATTCAGACGGGAGGCCACTTCAGGATATCAAGGAGAATTTGAAGTCAAATTTGGCGCTGGATGACTACGCGAGAGTGTCTGCTGAGGAAATCGCAGAGACCGAAGAAGAGGGCCAGGCTGAGGTCCCGATACTGGGTGATGTGCCAATCAACGGACGAATGTTCCGCGCGAACCGAACTACAGTAGACGAGACCAAGGCATTGCCCAAGGGAGGGCAGGCTGTGGCGGTTCGCGGCAGATCCTCATCGTCCACCCGGCTCACGATGGACTTGGCTGGCGAAGATGAAATGGTGCTCGAGGAGATGGATGCGCTTGGGACGTTCGATGATTCACCAAGTCGTTTGGAGGGCCGGTTAAGTGAGTTGAGGGAATCAGCGGATTCAGGCAAGGACGGGTTGGTGTCGGAGGCGAAAAAACCGGTTAGCTTGGCCAAGCGCTTGGCCAAGCCGGATCGTGATGCGGATAAAAAATCAAGCGAGTTGAGGCGCGACCTCGCGGGGAAAGAAATAAATCTCGAACGTCAACAAGCCCTGCTGGAGGCGGAGCCCAAACCAGTAGCCGAAACGGAAGCTCCCCCGCCCCCTGCGAAGCCGGTTAAGCCGTCGGTGGTGTACACGCCGAAGCCGGAGACGGAGACCCGGGAGAATGCGTTTTCGACCTTTTCATTGAACGTGAGTGACGTGTCGTTCAAGACCGCGTGGGCGAGTTTGCAGTCGGACAAGTTGCCGGAGCCAAGCGAGGTTAGGAGTGAGGAGTTTCTGAATGCGCTGGAGTATCGCGACCCGATGCCGCGTGCGGGTGAGCCGGTGGCCTTCAACTGGGAGCGAGCGCGGTCGCCGTTTGTACACGATCGGGACATCGTAAGGTTTTCAGTGAAGACGGCAGCGCTGGGGCGTCAACCGGGACGGGCGGTCAATTTGGTTTGTTTGTTGGACAACTCCGGGTCGATGGAGCGGGAGGATCGGGTGAGCATCGTGTCACAGGCGCTGGGAGTGTTGGCGCGAAAACTGACCCCGAACGACCGAGTGAGCCTGATCACATTCGCGCGCACGCCCCAGTTGCGGATCGATGGAATGCGAGGGGGGCAGGGGGAGGCGTTTTTGCAGGCATCGACCGGTTGGAAACCGCAGGGGGGCACCCACGTGGAGAACGGTTTGGAGTTGGCGTATGCCACGGCGAGGAAACATTTTGTGAAAGGGGGCAACAACCGAGTGATCCTGTTGACCGACGGAGCGGCGAACATGGGCAATGTAAATCCGTACGAGTTGAAAGAGACAGTGGAGACAAACCGGAAGCAGGGGATAGCGCTGGATTGTTTTGGGATAGGTTGGGAGGGGTACAACGACAACCTGCTGGAAGTGTTGGCGAGGAATGGGGATGGGCGATACGGATTTTTGAATCAGCCAAGCCAAGCGGTGGAAGAGTTTGAGAAGAAGTTGCTGGGAGCATTTCAGGTGGCGGCATCGGACGTGAAGGTGCAGGTGGAGTGGAACGAAAAGAGAGTGAAGGTGTACCGGCAGGTGGGATACCTGCGGCATCAATTGAAGAAGGAAGATTTTAGGAACAACAAGGTAGATGCGGCAGAGATCAGTGCGGCGGAGTCAGGGAACGCGATGTATGTGGTGCAGGTGGACAGGGAGGGGGAAGGCCCGCTGGGAGTGGTGAGGGTAAGGTACAAAAAGCCGTACACGAGAGAGTATACGGAGATGGAATGGAGTTTGGCGTATGAGGCGGCGGTGATGCCGCTGGGACAGTCGAGTCCGGCGATGAAGTTGGCGAGCGTGTCGGCGACGTTTGCGGAGTGGTTGGGGAGAAACCCGTACGCGGAGGGAGTACAGTTGAGTGATTTGCAGGGGTTGATGGCGGGGTTGGCGAGCGTGTACGGGACCGACCCGAGGCCGGCGCAGTTGGAGGAGATGATCCGCAAGGCACGCATCCTCGCCGGAAATTAAGAGCAATGAATAGGACAGAATCAAAACCGAACGCGCTTGGCCAAGCGATGGGTTTTGCTGCCAACTTTTTGAACTTTTTGGGTTTAAATCGGTCAGGAATTTCGTGTATCCGGCTTTTGTTGGGAAAATTCTTTTCAGTTAACACCTAAGAAAACCAAGCGATAGGCGTCGTGGGATTAAGAGTATTCAAGAGAGACTCGAAAGGTCAGTCGAAACGGCTGACTGCCACGGATGCATCGGATGGTGCTGCCCTCTCGATGGACGACGAGCAAACCAAAGCTGCTCCGGACAAGGAGCCGATCGAGGAGGTGTTTCGCCAGTGCGAATCGCCGCTGCTTGCGTATGCCATGAAGATGGTTCAGGACGGGGAGCAGGCTCAGGAAATTGTGCAGGAAGCGTTCGTGCGATTGCATGCTTCCTACTCTGAGGTTGGTTTGCCTCGGCCATGGTTGTACCGGACGGTATTCAACCTCGCGATGACCCATCACCGTGAACGGAAAAAGGTGGTGCCGGTTGGCTTCTCGCCGGAGGAAACTCCGGGTGCGGAAAAAACCAACACGCCTGCTCCGGACGAGCGGATGGTGCGCATGGAGGCGGTGGCCCAGACACGAGCCTGTGTCGAGGAACTGGATGACCGGAGTCAGCAATTGGTCAGGCTGCGTTTCGAGGACGGGCTCTCTTACAAGGAAATGAGCGAGCGCACCGGACTCACTGTGACGAACGTGGGGTATATCCTGCACAAGTCACTCAAGAAATTGGCAGCGTCACTGAAACGATCCGGTTACATCCATGAGTGATTCGACCGACATCCCTGCGGCAAACTCGCGCGACCAACTTGAAGCGCGTCTGGTTGCCATGCTCCTGGGCGAGGCGAGCGCCTACGATGAGGAGCAGCTTCGTGAACACCTTAAAACGGATGCCGAGTTGGCTCGATTCCATGCCGAGATGCAGCGAACGATTCCTTTGCTCAAGGAAGCACTTGCTACGGAAGGAACGCAAAAGGCCGATCGAGTTCAGTTGAGCGGCAAGCGTCGGAATAAACTTCGTGAAACGTTTGCCGGAGGAGATCGCTTGGCCAAGCGGAAAATGGCGCGGCCTGAATTTCGGGTGATCCTGATCGCCGCGGCTGCGGTGGTGACCCTATTGCTGGTGGTCTCCTCCTTGTTGCTTCCGGCCATCAACTCGCCAGGCTCGATGGCCCAAGTCGAACTGGCGGACATGGAGATGGACGCAAAAACGACTTTTTCAACACCGGGTAATCAAAGAGAGGCCAACCGCGCGTACGATGAAAGTGGGGCGGAAGAGGGAGGCGTCATGCTGGGGCGTAACCTGATAGAGGGGGAACCGGCAGCGACGTCCGCCGAAATGCAGCCCATGGAAGAACTGGACCTACTGACAAGAGAGGAGAATGCGTTGGAAGATGTGGATTTTGATAGTGCTGGAGCCAGTCCAGAAGATGTGAATTTGGCGGATTTCGCTGAAACCAGTAAACCCACTTCCTCAGTTACCGAGCGTTTCCGGGGTGAGTCGGATTATGTCGAGCCTGTTGCCTCTGCGGGATCAGGGCAACCCCTTGCCAGCTACCGGGAAAACCTCCGTGACTCTCGACGTTTTGCAGAGTTGGCCATGCCGGAATCCGCCGAGGAAACGGCATCGGATGATCTAACCGTCGCTAACGGGTTTTTCAATGCGATGGATCCGGCGTCCACATCCGGTGGAAACATCACCGGAGTCGCACGGTTGGAATCCGAATCGCTCAACGCGGCAGTGGAGCAACCCGCGGTGTTTGCCAACCAAGTGCCAGCGGACGAGTCGCAAAAAAATAACACATGGAAGGAGACGGACGGTTACTACAAGCGAATAGCTCCACCACCTAATCCCGGGACACCTGCGCCGGTCATTGATGCACAGGATAAGTACACAATCGCTCTGGGAGGTACGCCCGGTTTCAAGACCCGGAGTGTTAAACAAAAACCAGCCGAATGGGGGATACAGACTGAGGAAAACATTTCACAAACCCACGGTGGGGTAGCTTTGGGTGGGGTGGTTGGTATGGCCCCTTCCGGGGGAGGGGGTGCGATTGGTGGTGGCGGACTTGGCGGTGGAATCGGTGGAGTCGGAGGGTATGGTGGCATGGTGCCACCCGCTTCCGGCCCTGTGGCTTCTATTCCAGAGGAAACATTCGGAGATAATTTTGACGCAAATCCGAAAGGCGAAACAGCGGCGTTTGGCAGGGATGCAGAGAAGGCCGATGGTGAACCGGCCCAACCGCAACCGGGTATGTTCGCGCTAGACGGGAGGAAAACGGGGGCAGCTATCGACAATGCAACGGTCAACTTTTATGGATACGCCCAAACTGTTGATGGGAAGGCTGCATCTTCCCTGTCGCTTGGCCAAGCGCAGCAGGGTCAAAGCCAAGCGCAGAACCGGGGGCAGCGCGATTTTAACTGGGCCAAGGGCAAGGAAGGGCAGGTGGAGTTGTACGATGTCGATGCTCCATCGGAGACTGCGCGAACTCGTGATACAAGCCGACGCAAGACACCCGCTCGAAACCAGATGCCGGCCAGTCGGCGCGGGTTCTTTTCCGGCGGCATCGTGATGGCGGAGGGTGGGGAGGCGCTAAGAAACTCGGAAGTTGAAAAAGATGAGATTGAGGAGTTGGAAGTTGAAAGTCTGGGGCGCTTGGCCAAGCAGGCGGACGGGCTTGCATTGATTAACGCTGAAGAAGCCAGAGTTGCTCAGAACGCCATTAAACAGAATCGAGGGCGATCCTCAAGGAGCGCTGCGGTACAGAATCAGTTGGATCAAAACAAAGCGATTGATCGAATCTCGGGAAAACTGAGCCCAGCCCCAGCCAAACCTGCCCGGCCAAAGCCCAAGCCGGTACCGAAGCCGGCACCCAAGACCGTCGCTAAGCCGGCACCCAAGCAGGAATTGGCACGGGGTGGCCGCGTGTTGCAACTCGCGCAGCAATTAGAAAAAAAGGAAGAATCGGTTGATGAGGAACGAGATCTCAATCGCGAGATCTCAAAGTTGACGGCAAATAAAAAGAAGCTCGAAGCTGCTGCCAAAGGCCTAAAGAAAGCTCCCCCGCCCCCTGCGAAGCCGGTTAAGCCGTCGGTGGTGTACACGCCGAA
>CAJXAU010000059.1 GCA_913050205.1 uncultured Verrucomicrobiota bacterium | reverse complement strand
TGCTTGTTGTTGTTTACGCAGGAGATGCCGTGCGCCTTGGACTTGGCCTTGGCCAACGCCGGCAGCAGCATGCCGGCGAGAATCGCAATAATTGCGATCACCACCAGCAATTCGATGAGCGTAAAGCCTTGTCGATTGTTTCTTCTGGTTCTTGTTTTCATCGGTTTAAATTCAGGTACCTGTTTTTGAGTTTGGCACACACCAGAGTCGGCCCGGGCGGCGTTTCAACTCCTGCTTGTACCATTCAAATTTCATGAACTCCACATGGCCACCAAACATACCGGTAACCGCCCCCTCACTGTGACGTCTGCTGATTCCCTCCGAGAACACCTCCTGCCCACCCAACATGATGATCTGCCCCGGGGTGCTTGAGGCATCGTTAAAATTGAAAATCCGCCGTTCATCCGGCGCCCAAAAAAGAACATCCTCTGACTCGAACTGATGACGCTTGTGAGTCTTGTTGTTGTGCCAACCGCTTGAAAATTTCCCGACAACACCATTCATCACGTAACTCGTTGTATCCTGTAGTCCCTGCTTGCGGCGAGACTCGAGATCCTTGGCCTTTTCCGCAAGACAATAGAACGAACCCTTGTTACTTACGTAAGGCCAAAGCTGACCCTGCTCAGCCCGAAAATAGGATTCTCCCCGGGGCACATTACGTGATGTATACTTGTAGGCCCAACCCTCTGTCTGCACACCCCAGTTTGGGTAAGGCAGATAGTCTTCCATGTCATCCGTATACATGTGAACGCCCAACAGTAACTGTTTTTGATTGTTGAGACAGTTCGTGCGTTGGGCCTGGCTCTTGGCCTTGGCCAAGGCCGGAAGAAGCATTGCTGCCAGAATTGCAATGATGGCGATCACTACCAGCAACTCTATGAGCGTGAACCCTCCTCGTAAGGGGCGGACTCGAAAGGGGCAAAGTCGTGCTTTCATCGTTAAAGTAACAAAGCGCAAGTGCTGAAACTACACTCATCCACGAGACTTTGCAACTCGTCTTTGTACTAAAATCAAGCCAAGCGCTTGGCCCAACTCTTGAGTTGCTTTTTAACCTCCCGCCCCCCCGGAGATCCGGTAACAGTGCGCTTGGCCAAAGCAGTTTTTAAATCAAACACCGTCAGCGCGTCCGACTTAAATTTTTTGCTGACACCCTGTAATTCCTTAAGGGTCAATTCGTTTAGTGGCTTGCCTAACTTTTCAGCCAACGCCACGACGACACCCACGACGTGGTGGGCTTCCCGGAACGCCATTTTTTGACACACCAGATAGTCGGCAAGATCCGTGGCTAACAAGGCTGGATCACTCGCTGCCTCCTCACAGGCCGCGGCGTTCACAGTCGTGTTTCGGAGCATCGCCGCAGTCAATCGCACCGTGGAACGAATGGTGTCTACGCTGTCAAATAATCGCTCCTTGTCCTCCTGCAGATCGCGATTGTACGTCATGGGCAACCCTTTGAGCAGGGTGAGCAGGGACATCAGGTTACCCACCAATCGCCCACTTTTTCCACGGGCAATCTCGGCAATGTCCGGGTTTTTCTTTTGCGGCATGAGCGATGAGCCTGTGGTGTACTCGTCGGAGATGCGGATAAAATCAAATTCGCTACTCGACCAAAGGATGACATCCTCCGCGAGGCGAGACAGGTGCACTCCGGCAAGTGAGGCAACGAAACAAAACTCAACGGCAAAATCCCGGTCACTCACCGCGTCCATTGAGTTTTGAGAGATGACAGGCCTGCCTTGACGATCCTCAAACCCCAAAAACGAGGCGACTTCCTTCCGGTCAAGCGGCAGCGTGGAACCCGCCAACGCGCCGCTGCCAAGCGGGCAGACATTCACTCGAGAGAACGCATCGAGCAGGCGCTCGTGATCCCGCTCGAACATCTCAACGTATGCCAGCAGGTGATGAGCAAAGTAAACCGGCTGTGCCCGTTGCAGATGCGTGTAGCCCGGGATGACGACATGTTCATTCGCTTGGCCAAGCGCCACGAGTGCCTGTTGCAGGTCGCGGACTTCCTCCTCCAGTTCGACCATCTCGTCACGCAACCACATCCGCATGTCGAGGGCGACTTGGTCGTTCCGGGAGCGTCCGGTGTGAAGCTTGGCTCCGGCCGGCTCACGCCGGGTCAACTCCGCCTCGATGTTCATGTGGACATCTTCCAGTGATTCATCCCAGTCGAACCGACCGTCTTCGATGTCGTCACCGATGGCCTCCAGAGTCTTGGTGATACGTTTTGTCTCAGCCTTGGTCAGCACGCCAATGCTCCCGAGCATGGTCGCATGCGCGATCGACCCAAGGATGTCGTGACGCCAAAGTCTCCGGTCGTAAGAGATCGACTCGGTGAATTTGGCCACGTCCTCCCCCGGCCCACTGCTGAACCGTCCACTGCGGGACACTGGAGATGTTTTCTTCATCCGGGGAAAGGTTTTAAGGCAGGGGGCGGGCCATTCCAACAAAAACCCAATGCGCTTGGCCAAGCGCTGGGTTTGCTAAAACTTTGACGTGTCGGCGGGCATGCCTTAGCGTCCTGCGCCTTTGTTGGAACGAAAATGGGTTTTTTAAGCAAACTGTTCCCGAGCAAAAACGATCGGATCGTCAGGAAACACCAGTCCCGGGTCAGCGTGATCAACCGGCTCGAGGAAGAACTACAGTCAGCCTCAGCCGATGAGCTGCGGCAGAAGACGACCGACTGGAAGAAACACCTGTCCGCGATCGAGGATAAGGACGAATTGGCTCGTGAACTCGAAAGCCTCCTCCCTGAGGCGTTCGCAGTGGTAAAGAATGCCTGCCGCCGTCTCTGCGGCACGAAGGTCAACGTACGCGGCAACGATCTCGATTGGGAAATGATCCCGTACGACGTGCAGCTAATCGGTGGCATGGCCCTGCACAACCGCAGCATTGCGGAGATGGCCACCGGTGAAGGCAAGACTCTGGTCGCCACTCTGCCGGTATACCTCAACGCCCTGACCGGGAGAGGCGTCCACGTGGTAACAGTCAACGACTACCTCGCCCAGCGTGACAGCGAGTGGATGGGTGCCATCTACAAATCGCTTGGCCTGAGCGTGGGGTGCATCGTCAACGACATGAACCCCACCCAGCGTCGCGAGCAGTACAACTGCGATATCACATACGGCACCAACTCAGAATTCGGGTTCGATTACCTGCGCGACAACGGCATGGCCGGTCGAGCCGAGGATCAGGTGCAACGCCAGCATTATTTTGCCATCGTCGATGAGGTGGACTCGATCCTGATCGACGAGGCACGGACGCCACTCATTATCAGTGGCCCGGCCTCTGCCAGTCTGGATAAGGAATATCGCAAGGCGAATCCCAAGATCAAAAATCTCGTTCAGGCGCAGCACAAACTCGTCAACGGTTACCTGATCGAGGCCGAAAAACTCAGCAAGACCCTGCAGGCCGAAACACCGCCTGAGAACGCAGACGAACTCGGAGGCCAGTTTGGCCTGTTGCTGTACAAAGCTCGCCTCGGCGAACCGAAAAATCCGCGCCTCATGGCACTGCTCGAGGAACCGCAGAACCAAAAACTGCTCGATAAAGCCGAGTTGTCCCTACATGCCGACCAGTCCAAAAAGGAACTATACGACCAAAAGGAGGAGCTGTTTTTCGGGATCGAGGAAAAGAGCCACGATGCCGACCTGACGGAAAAAGGCCGGTCATACCTAAACCCTGACGATCCGGAGGCGTTTATGCTGCCCGACCTGACGGAAGAGCAGCACCGAATCGACAACGACCAATCACTGGATGCCCAGTCCCGCATGGCGGCGAAGACAAAGCTGCAGGATGTATTTAAGTCGAAGGCCGAGACGATCCACATCACCGGACAGTTGGTGAAGGCCTATAGCCTGTACATTAAGGATGTCCAGTACGTGGTGCAGGAAAACAAGGTGATCATCGTCGATGAACATACCGGGCGTGCCATGCCGGGCCGCCGCTGGAGCGACGGACTCCATCAGGCGGTTGAGGCCAAGGAAGGGGTGACGATCGAACAGGAAACACAAACGCTCGCCACGATCACCATTCAGAATTATTTCCGCCTCTACACGAAGCTCGCCGGCATGACCGGTACTGCTGCCACCGAGGCGCATGAGTTTTTCGACATTTACAAGTTGAGCGTGGTCACCATTCCCACACACCGCGAGTGCATACGGGATGATGCAAACGATTCCATCTACAAGACCAAGCGAGAGAAATACAATGCCGCTCTGGCCGAGATTAAGGAGATTCACCGTCAAGGTCGGCCCATCCTTGTCGGCACGGTGTCGGTCGAGGTCAGCGAATACATTTCCCGGTTGCTCAAGAAAAACGGCATCGTCCACAGTGTCCTCAACGCGAAGTACCATGAACAGGAAGCCGAAATTGTCGCACGCGCCGGGCAAAAGGGTGCTGTCACCATCGCCACCAACATGGCTGGCCGCGGTACCGACATCAAACTGAGCGACGGCGTGGGGGATCTCGGCGGGCTGCATGTGATCGGCACGGAGCGTCACGAGTCCAGACGCATCGACCGACAGTTGCGTGGCCGATGCGCCCGTCAGGGCGACGCCGGTTCCACCCATTTTTATCTCTCGCTGGAGGACGACCTGTTACGACTCTTCGCCAGTGGCAACAAGATGTTTAGCTATGTTGAAAAAGGCATGGACGAGGGCGAGCCCCTCGAGAGCCGCCTCCTCAACCCAGCCATCCAGAAGGCACAGCAAAACGTCGAAAAACTCCACTTCCAGACCCGCAAACGCACGCTCGAATATGACGATGTCATGAACAAGCAGCGCGCAGAAATCTACGGTTTCCGTAACGAGATCATGCGCGCCGATGAGGTGCAGGGCGAACTGCTCAACATCATGGATCGAGTGATCGCCGACAAGGTACAGCAATGCTGCAACCGTGACATCGACCCGACCAATTGGGAACTGCAACAACTCGCCGACTGGGCCACTTTGACCTTCCCCATCGCCGTAAGCGAAGGCAGCCTGCGCGAACTTGCCGAAGGCAAGGGTCACGGTGAAGCCAAGTCAACCGACGACTCCGAGATGAACGTCCACCAGACGCTGCTATTCGACGACATTTCAGCGAAGGCCAAGGAGGCGTACGAACTGAAGATCAGTTTCGAGGAACAAGATGCCCTGACTACCGTGGAGCGCTACACCATCCTCAACTCCATCGATCGTCTTTGGCAGGAGCACCTCTACGAGATGGACAGCCTCCGCTACAGCATCGGCCTCCGCGCCTACGGCCAGCGCGACCCCATCCTCGAGTACAAAGCCGAGGGATACAGAATGTTCGAGGAACTGCAGGTCAACATCTGGACCGACATCTGCCAAAACACCTTCCGCAGCGCCTCCAGCGTTGAGGCCTTCCACAGCTTCCTGCAAAACCTACCATCGAAGGAAATACACCAATCCACCAGCGCGTTCGGTGCCGAGGAACGTCGTGCCGCCAATGAGGCACAGGACATGGTCGGGGAAGCCACCGAGGCAGTCGCCAAGGCGGAGCCGGTGCGCGCCTCCGTCAAGGTCGGACGAAATGACCCCTGCCCCTGCGGCAGCGGAAAAAAATTCAAGAAGTGCTGCGGTTAAAACTGCCGGGCATTTTATCATCCCCCGCGCTTGGCCAAGCGCTTGGTCAGTAACGGCTTGTCCTAGCCATCTTAGCGAATTCGTTGCGCTTTAGCACATCACGGAACACACGGCAGGGCGTCCAAGGAGCGGGGACATTCCTGTCCCCGTTGATAATCATGAACAGACGAGGACGGCTGAGGACAGCCGTCCCTACCTTGCCCCTTGTGAACTTCGGTATTCCTAATATCGTCCCCGCTTGGCCAAGCGCTTGGTCAGTAACGGCTTGTCCTAGCCGTCTTAGCGAATTCGTTGCGCTTTAGCACATCACGGAACACACGGCAGGGCGTCCAAGGAGCGGGGACATTCCTGTCCCCGTTGATAATCATGAACAGACGAGGACGGCTGAGGACAGCCGTCCCTACCTTGCCCCTTGTGAACTTCGGTATTCCTAATATCGTCCCCGCTTGGCCAAGCGGACAAACTGAGTCTGAAATAAAAAAACCGGACGGCGGATGCCGTCCGGTTTGAGATTGATGTAGCTCGGCTTACGCCTTCTCGATAACACCGTAGCGAGTCTTGCCCGGAATGGCGATCGAGTAGCGGCCGTCTTCGTCCGGCAGAGTCGGCGGAGCAGCTTCCCAGCCGAGGATCTCCGGCATGGTGTTCTCGTCAGAATTTAATGCCTCCTCAGCCGTGATCATGCGGCCGGTATAGGTGGCCATGCGACCCATTACAGAGGTGAGCGAACTGGTCGCACCGTACTCGGCCTCATTGAATGGCTTGTTGTTGCGGATGGCATCAAACAAATCATCATGCTCCTGCTGGTATGGGTTTTTACCACCACCACCAAAGCGCCAGATGAGTTCTCCGTCGTTGTCGGTCAACATGTGTGGCCCGCTTACTGTGCCGCGGCCCTTGGTGCCCTGAACGTGTTCGGAGACACTGTTCCAGCATCCTCGGATGTGGCGGCACTGGCTGAACATATAGCTGCCATCATCGTATTTGTACTCAACCGCGTGATGGTCGTAAATCTCACCGTGGTCGATGCCCCGGCGCACTTCGCGCCCTCCCATTCCCTGACAACTGGTCGGATGACCGCCCTTAACCCAATTGATGACGTCGAGATTGTGAATGTGCTGCTCGGTGATGTGATCCCCGCATAACCAGACGAAGTAATACCAGTTGCGCATCTGGTATTCCATTTCGGTCAGTTTACGGCCAGCCCGCTGCTCGAGGCTCTTGCGGTCGCGCACCCAGACGCCGCCGCCGTTCCAATAAGCACGGGCAGAGACGATGTCACCAATGGCGCCATCATGGATTTGCTGTACGACCTGCTGATAACCAAGCTGGTGGTGGCGCTGAAGGCCAACACCGACTTTCAAATTCTTCTTTTTGGCTTCCTGTGCTGCAGCAAGCACCTGGCGGACACCCTGCCCATCCACTGCAACTGGCTTCTCCATGAAGACGTGCTTGCCCTGCTTGACGGCCTCAGCGAAATGCACCGGCCGGAAACCCGGGGGCGTCGCCAGAATTACCATGTCCGCCTGCGCGATGGCTTCCTTGTAAGCATCGTACCCGACGAACTTGTTCTCCTCTTTGACATCCGCTTTTAGGCCGTGATTTCGTTGAAGTCCCTTGTGGCTTCCATCCATCCGATCCTTGAAGGCGTCAGCCATTGCAACGAGTTTGACGTCGCCATTGGTGCTCAGGGCCTGATTGGCCGCACCGGAACCACGACCGCCGCAACCAATCAACGCCACCTTGACGGTTTCGCTGGCTTGGGCGAACGCACCGCGCTCGATCGACAAACTACCTACGGCTGCCGCAGCGGCACCCGTCTTGATGAAATCGCGACGATCGAGCGCCGCATTTTTCTTCGGAGAACGTTTAGTTTTCTTCATGACGTAAAGTTCAATAAAATCGTTAAAAAGGAACGGCCGGACAGCTTAATCTGGTTCACCCTCAGTTGTCCAATACTTATGCATCTCCTCCGAGGGCGGGATGATTAACGGGCGCACAACACGGAAGCCGAGAAACTGGGCGTCCGTGTGGTACCAAATACTCTTGGGCAGTTGTGGGTCCTGAAATTTCCAATCCGGGGTGGAGGCAATGCGCTGTGCGCTGCGAAGTTTTTCAGGCTTGTCCATCCATGAACCCCCTCGTGCGGTGCGTGGATAAAGCGATTTACCATAACGGAACGGGTTCGAAACCAGTTCCTTGATCGTCCCGTAAACGTCCGGGATGAACTGATCGGTCGTCCATTCGCTGACGTTTCCATGCATGTCGTGCAATCCCCAGGGATTGGGTTTTTTGGTGCCAACTTTTTGGTATTTGAAATTGCTGTTGCCATCGTGCCACGCGTAGTCATCGAGCATTGAGGGGTCATCCCCGAAGCTATATGCCGTGGTGGTA
>CAJXAU010000058.1 GCA_913050205.1 uncultured Verrucomicrobiota bacterium | reverse complement strand
CCGGCGTATTCGCCCTGGAACTTGAAGTCGGCGTCCACCTTTTTGGGATCGGCGGCATCGACATTCTTGGCTGCAGAAACAGCGTTTAACCCGGCGAGCAGCAACCCTGCCGTCAGGCCCATCGAGAGTCTGGTAAGTTTCAACATGACTTGGGTGGAGAAGCGGTATCGCGCTTGGCCAAGCGAGTCAACCGAATTTGGGCCATACAGCGATCAATAATACCGCTTGGCCAAGCGCTTGGTTGCTGTTTTTTCTTTCATCAACGGACGATTTGCCGATGATGCGCGGGCTGTTTTTTAGGCATGAAGATTGTTCTCGCTTACTCGGGAGGTCTCGATACCTCCGTTCTGTTGTCCTGGATCAAGGAAAAGTACTCCGCTGAGGTTATCGCTTTTTGCGCCGACGTGGGGCAGGAGGAGGAAACCAAGGGGCTCCGACCCAAGGCCCGTAAAACCGGGGCGTCGGATATTTACATCGACGACCTTCGCGAAGAGTTCGCCACCGATTTCATCTTCCCGATGATGCAGGCTGGGGCAATTTACGAGGGACAGTATTTTCTCGGCACCAGCATCGCGCGACCGCTGATCGCCAAGCGGATGGTGGAGATCGCCCGCAAGCACCGGGCACAGGCCATCGCCCACGGCGCCACCGGCAAGGGTAACGATCAGGTGCGATTCGAGCTGGCAGCAGCCGCACTCGCGCCCGACCTCGAGGTGATCGCCCCGTGGCGCGACGAGGTTTTTCGCAACGAGTTTCCCGGTCGCAAGGAGATGATCGACTACTGCGTGGCCAAGAAAATCCCGGTCGAGGCCAGCATGAAAAAGCCATACTCGATGGATCGCAATCTCCTGCACATTTCCTACGAGGCCGGCATGCTGGAGGATCCGTGGCTCGATGCCTCCGCCCCCAAGTACAAGGCGATGTACAAGCTGAGTGTCTCCCCCGAGGACGCGCCCAACAAACCGGAGTACGTCACGCTGGAGTTCGAAAAGGGCAACTGCATCGCCGTCAACGGAAAGGCGATGTCGCCGCTCAAGGTGATGCAGACGCTCAACCGCCTCGGCGGCAAGCACGGCATCGGACGAGTGGACATGGTGGAAAACCGGTTCGTCGGGATGAAGTCACGCGGTGTGTACGAGACTCCGGGCGGTGCGATCCTGCACGCGACCCATCGCATGATGGAATCGATCACCATGGATCGTGAAGTGATGCACCTACGCGACTCGCTGATTCCCGAGTACTCCAAGCTCGTCTACAACGGGTTCTGGTACGCACCGGAGCGGGAGGCACTGCAGGCGCTCGTTACCGAGAGCCAGCAAAACGTCAACGGTACCGTGCGCGTGAAACTTTACAAAGGGAACGTGATCGCCGCCGGGCTCAAGTCGCCCGTCAGCCTGTATAACCCGGACATCGCCACGATGGAGGCCGACCCTACCGACGCCTACAATCAGGACGACGCCACCGGTTTCATTCGACTGAACGGCCTGCGACTGAAGGTCGCCACCAAGGTGGCCAACGCCGCTAAAACACAGCCAAAGAAAAAATCCAAGGCCAGGCGCAAGTAGTCCGCTTGGCCAAGCGCCGCCACGATGAGCCAACTTCAACCATGCCGCATGTGCGGAAACGAACTGAGTCCGCAGGCCACGTTCTGTCCTCAGTGCGGACATCCGCGGGTGGAGCCGGAACTGAAACCGCCACCGAGACCGGGCGGTGTGGCTGACATGAGTGGCGCCAACTTGCGGCAGATCGTGGCGGTGATTGAGCAGAATATGGAAATGCTGCGAGAGACCGCCATCCACGGCAGCGGCGACATGAAGGCACTGGCCATCGCCCTGCTCAAGGCGCGCGACGAGGCCCCGCCAAAAGGAGGCGAATTTCTCTCCGACTTCAGCACTCCGCTCCCACCGGAAGACGCACCACCGGAAGAGGCCGACTAATTGAACGCGTTGCTGATCCGCTTTTCGCTGCAGCGCTCATTCATGTAGTTGAGCAGCAACTCCACCGCCTCGTCGATGTCATCGGTCAGCGTCATCAACTCGATGTCGCCGGGGCTGATGAAGCCGCCCTTCTCCAGCGTGTTGCGCGCCCAGTTGAGCAGGCCGCGCCAATGCTTTTTACCGTAGAGGATCAGCGGAAACTTCTCGATGCATTGCGTCTGCACAAGCGTCACCACCTCAAACAGTTCATCCAACGTGCCAAACCCGCCCGGCATGTAGACGAACCCGAGGCTGTATTTCACGAGACAAACCTTGCGGGAAAAAAAGTAGTGAAAGTTGATCGGCAGATTCGCGTACTTATTGCCGCACTGCTCAAACGGCAGCTCGATGTTCAGCCCAATCGACGTGCCCTTACCCTGTGCCGCGCCCTTGTTCGCGGCCTCCATGATTCCCGGGCCGCCGCCGGTGATCACCGGTACTCCGGCCTTGGCCAGTTTTTTACTCATGGCCACCGTTGCCTTGTAGTAAGGGTCGCGCGGCTTGGTTCGGGCGGAGCCAAAAATCGTCACGGCTGGGTCGATGCGTGAAAGCTCTTCAAACGAGTCAACGAACTCGGCCATGATCCGGAAGATGCGCCACGGATCCTCGCGCGTAAACGGGGCCTCGTCCTTGTGTGTGATGCTTGCCATGGCCATAGCATAACGAGGCATCTCTAAAAAGCAGCACAAAAAATATAACAGCCGTCGAGTCGCTCCCAACGCCTCCCCGGATCCGGGAGAGAAATTAAACCCACACCGCGTTTCCCAAAATCCGCCCGCTTGGCCAAGCGTGAGATTATTGGATCATCTTCTCACACTTTTTGCACCGACTCGCTGGAGCGTCCCGCAAACTTGGCGGCCGGGCGCAAAAGCTGGGATTGGACAGCGAGTCCGCTTGGCTTGGCGCTAATCCTCCAGTTCGGTCACAACCACACGGTAAAATCGGGCTGGGACTTCGGAATCGACCTCGAACTGCATCTCCCCAACCCCCTCGGTGGTGTCCACTGCTTCGATAATCTCCCAATCAACAAAATCGGACGACTGTTCGATGGTGAACTCGAGTAACGGGGCTGCATCTCCAGTCCCAAACGTGCCGACCACCCGGATGAGTTTGTTGCCTTCAACGTCTCTGGCAAAATCGAGGCGTGTTTGTTCCTGCAGGAATCGGACTGTCCTCGACAGGTTATTGTTCGCTGCATGATCCAATGGAGTGTCGCTGTTTTCGTCCTGCAGGTTAATGTCGGTGCCAAAGAAAAGGTGAAGGCCAATCTTGTCGATGTCCCCGGCAGCAGCGGCCTGATGGATGGAGATTTTCGGGCCGTTGATGCCGCCAGCCTCACGGATTAATTCCGCGATGTCCGGTGTACCAAATTCCTCCGCCACGTCGAGCGAGGAGTAGTGCCACATGTCGAGTGTGTTCGGGTTGGCGTCAAATTCCAGTAGGACACCGGCGACCTCCTCGAGTTTCAGCGCAGCGGCAACGTTAAGATTGGTGCGGTTCCAGTTGTCGAGTGTGTTTACATCGGCACCGGCCTCGAGCAGCGCTCGGCAGTTGTCGGGATGATTCAGCCCCACGGCGTAGCCAAGCGGGGTAAAGCCTTGCTCCGTCCGCACCTCCACATCGGCTCCCCGGGAAAGGATGAGCTTGAGAATCTCCATATTGCGCGAGTGCGAAGCGTAGTGCAGTGGAGTCTTGGAAGTGTAAGCCGTCTCGTTAACGTCCGCTCCATCGTCAAGCAGAGTTCGCACGGCCTCTATGTTGTTGGTCTGGATGGCGGCGATGAATGATTTTTCGGCGCCGGATGGCGCGTCGTTTTCGCGTAAAATCTCCTCGGCCTCGGTGGATTGCATGATGATGGCCCAGTCGAGCGCCGTGCGCTCGGCCTTGTCCTCGGCGTTGATGTCGGCCCCGCTGTCAATCAGGAGTTGAAGCACGTCGGGGTGGTTTTGCTCGGCCGCCATAATCATCGCCGTGAAGCCGTGTTGATCCTCCACGTCGAGATCCACCTCGTGCGTGATAAACAGATCCACGATGTCGAGGTACCCCTTTTCCACGGCCAGCAGGAGCGGGAAATTCCCGAATTCATCCTCCTGATCGATATTTGTCCCGGCGTAAATGTGAAGCTTCACCCCGAGCAGATCGCCGGCCCAGACAATGGGATGGAGCGGGGTAGTTGGGACGTCCACTCCGGCCCCGGCTTCCAGTAACAGGTCGATGATTTCCATCTTGTTACTGGCAATGGCCAGATCCAGTGGGGTGCGTTGGCGGGAGTCCTCCAAGTCCGGGTCTGCATCTGCATCAAGTAACAGTGCCACGACATCCACACGGTTCCTCGCAACCGCATAGTGAAGCGGCGCAGAACCGGTTTCGCTTAACTCATCGAGATCCGCCCCGTCATCGATAAACGCCTCGATTGCATCAACATCGCCCTTGTTCGCCGCTTCCCAGATGGAATCCTGAGCTTGAGCGAGAGGAAGTTGGGCGGCTGCGAGGAAAGCCGAATAGAGACAAAGTCGAACAAATCTCACATGGCGAGACTACGCCTGCGAAAGCGGGATGCAAGCTGGTAAAAAAGGATAATCGGCGACGAACCTCAAGCGTTCTTCACCGGCAAAGGCACAAACTTGGCCAAGCGTTCATTGCTTGGGCGCAAGGAAAACCCGCAACCCGGTCAGCCAATTCCTAAAGTCTGAAATTTGCGGTTCGATCCGGCAAGCCGACCTGAGAATGGTCGCCGGGCAGTAAAATGACCCACCACGAATGACCTTGTAGTCGGCGCCGGAGAAGGCGACGAATCCGCCCTCCTCGTACGCGTTGTAGTCGTCGAGACACCACTCGAACACGTTTCCGTGTATGTCATACAAGCCCCACGGATTGGGAGCCAGTTGGCCAACCGGCATGGGTGTCTCGCCGGAATTCTCCCTCCACCAGCCAAACTCCCCAAGGTGCACAACCTGATCCGATTCCCCAAAACTGTACGCCCCGGTTGTACCGGCGCGTGCAACATATTCCCACTCCGCCTCAGTAGGTAGCCGGTACTCGTAGCCGGGCGGCACACGGTTGGCTTCCAATTCCTGTTTATTCAAGCGTCGGCAATACTCCTTGGCTTCCTCCCACGTCACGCTGTCCACCGGCAAATTGGCTGCCAGTTCACCCGCCTCGGAGTTGTAACCAAAGCTCGGATTGTTCCCCATCAATTCAATGTACTCCGCCTGGGTGACCTCGTACTTGTGAACCCAAAACCCAACCGGGATGACCTTGAGCTGTTGCGGCCCCTCGTCCGCATATCGCTCTGCCTCATCGTACGGGCTGCCCAATTGAAACTGCCCCGGCGGCACCCAGACCATGTCGGAGTGCACGCTCATCTCATGGAGCACCAACCGGAAAAACGCCTGACTTGACTCTGTGGGTTGAACCTCAGTTAGAGCCCGAACCGCCTCCTTGGCTGGGAATGCGTGGAGCGGCTGCCACTCACCCGAAGCGGCGGCCGCGTTCGTTGTGCGGTACAGAACACCCACTCCCTCATCGGAATAAACCTCCGAAATAACTGCCAATGGCGCACCCTCTGCTGAGGGCTTAACTTTGACTTTTGGTTGTATGTCCTCCCCGAATCCCTTTGGTGCTGAAAACGCAATGAAGGCCGATAGAGTGAAAAGGATTAAATTCTTCAAACTATGAGGCGTGTGATACGGCTCTCGTCACCCTCCGGTTACAACACCGATAGTTTGTGACACAACTGTAACATTAAACGCTAGATCACTCGTGGGTGACGTAGACATAAAATGCACCCAGAATCACATTCGCCCCCGAACCATGTGTGCAACACCATAGGCCCCTTTTTAAACTTCACGGAAAATTGGACGGAACGATCCCCACGCGCTTGGCCAAGCGGGCTACTGATCGTTTCAACAATTGATTGATGAGCATGGTTTAGTCAGTTGACGGTTTGGGATCGACCTTCCAATCCTTGTTCCGACGATAACCGTAGTACGGGTAATAATCCCACGGGGCCGCTTGGCCAAGCGCACGCGGATCGTTCGTTTTTTTCAAGTGAGCAAATAAACGGTCACGCAACTCGGCCTGCTTTTTCAAGTAACCCACCTTGCCTGCGAGGTTGTTCATTTGGTGCGGATCCTTCTTCAGGTCATACAACTCCTCCGCCGGTCGCATGCCAAAGGCTAACTCAGCCAAGCGCGCCACGCCGTGCTCGTTGCGATGCTCCATCATGAAGGTCTTCGTCGGTGAACTGTCGATCTCCCCGTACGGGATTCCGCGCGCGCAGACCGAGGCATCCGGCGAACCAGACGGCCAACGGCTTGGTTCGAAGTTATAGATGTACATGAAATCCGCTGTGCGAATAGCACGGCACGGATAACCCTTGCCGCCCTTGCGGCAGCCGTCGTGCCGCTCCATCGCAATAAACGCCTCATCGTGACGGGGCAACGGTTCGTCCGCCAAAACGGCGGACAGGCTGCGGGCAGTCATCATGCCCGGTACCTTCACCCCGACCACCTCGAGAAACGTCGGGGCCAGATCACTGAGGTTTACCATCGCATCCACCGTGCGGCCGGGGTTGCGGATGCCTCCGGGCCAGCGGATCGCCAGCGGCACCCGCGAGCCGTCGTCGTACAGGCTCGCCTTGGCCCGCGGAAACGGCATCCCGTGGTCGCTCGTGACGACGATGATCGTGTTGTCCAGTTGCCCGATTTTCTCGAGCGAAGCCATCGCGCGCGCAACCATGCTGTCGAAATGCTCCACCTCGACGAGGTAATCCAAAATGTCACTGCGCACGATGTCGTTGTCCGGGAAGATCGGCGGCACGACAACCTTTGCGGGATCCTTGCCACTGCGTTTGCCCACCCCCGGCTCGAAGGCACGGTGCGGTTCGTGCGTGCCCAGCCAAAAACAAAACGGCTGGCCCGGCTTCACCTCGGAGAGAAAGTCGTCAAAATTCGCCGCGTAATCCCTCACGGAAACCGATTTGCGGGTTGGACTCAAACGGCGCTTGTTGAACTCGCGGCCGGCCGGGTTGGCCGAGCGGCCGCCTGCCTGCAAGCGGCCCGGGCTCCAGCCTTTGCCGGTGAAGCCAACCGCATAGCCGACTTTTCCCAGTTCCTCCGTGTACGTGGCAAACTTCGCCGGCAGCGTGCTGTGAATGTTGCCTGCCTCCTCAAGCCGCCAAATGTGTTGACCGGTGAGGATGGCGCTGCGCGATGGCCCGCAGGTGGGGGCATCGCAAAACGCATGCACAAACCTAAGTCCCTCCCGGGCGACGCGGTCGAATGCCGGCGTTTGGATCACCGGATCTCCGTTGGCACCGGTGTGGGCATATGATTGGTCGTCGGAGATGCAAAAAAGGATGTTGGGCTGGGAGTTTTTCGCAGCCTCCGGTAAGGCGGGTAGTAAACCAAGCGCAAGGCCAAGGCGGGGTAAAAGGCACTTCACCCAAAGGGAACGATTCAGGACTTTCATTGATGGGCCGCAAAGGCTCATGCCGAGCCATGTTTTTTTCAACTCTTTATCCGCTTGGCCAAGCGCTTGGCTTGTTTTTGTTTGCATTGGGCCAAGATTCGGCATCGACTGTCCGCCGCTCAACCTGAATCGACCAACCACGGCAACTTATGGAAACCATCGACTACATCGTCCTCTTTATTTACTTCGCCGTTATGGCCGGCATCGGCTTTTGGCTGATGCGCAAACAGAAGCGGCAGGAGGATTTTTTTATGGGCGGCCGGAGCTTCGGCAAATTGATGCAGACCTTCGCGGCGTTCGGTGCCGGCACCGGGTCGGCCGACCCTGTGAACACGGCCCGCGGCACATTCAACAATGGCATGAGCGGCATGTGGGGGGTGATGTACTGGCTGTTCGTCACGCCGGTGTACTGGATCAGCGCCGTGTGGTACCGCCGCATGCGATGCCTGACCTTGGGCGACTGGTTCGTGGAGCGGTACGAGTCGAAAAAAATCGGCGTGGCGTATGCCCTATTCGGCTGCTTCTACTACATGGTCTATGGAGCGATGCTGTTCACGGCTATCGGCAAGGTGGCTGCGCCGTTGATGGGTGACACGCTTTTTGGGATGCCACTGCAGTATGCGCTGCTGCCGATCATCGCGGTGATCGTCATCACCTACGGCCTTC
>CAJXAU010000057.1 GCA_913050205.1 uncultured Verrucomicrobiota bacterium | reverse complement strand
CGCGACCTCGCCGTTGAGCGAAGTGCGCCAACCCAGCGTCATTGCCCACAGTAATCGTACCGAGTCATCCTCTCCGCCAAGCGGCTTGGCCAAGGCTTCTCTCGCCCATCGTTGGAAGCGCACTGATATCGGGACTGGCGGAGGGTTTGCCTCGTCCAGCAGTTTCCAGTCCCTCAATGATTTTGTTCGAAGTTGAAAATGAATTCCAGATCGCGACAGATAATCACGATAGGAAAACATCCCCGTTGCCTGCTCGATTGGGGGACGATCAAACACTCCGGTCAATTTCACCTCTCGCCCTGCGTAATACCGCTTGGCCAAGCGCATGGGTGCAGAGACGAGAACCGTCCCCGACACCTCTCTTATGAATTCGTCCGCCTGGATTTCAGCAACAGTCAACTCCACCGTGGAACGCCAGTATTCGCTGTCGTCCACCTTGCTGACCCGGTGCTCCGGTGTGGTGGCCAGACGGCCGGTGAGAGTGACGATTTGCGGCTGCCCTTCAAAATAATTTCGCAGATCGGCTGCGGGCACATGCCGGAGTTGAAAGGATTGATTGGCAAAGCCAATTGC
Organism: uncultured Verrucomicrobiota bacterium; assembly: GCA_913050205.1. GTDB lineage: Bacteria > Verrucomicrobiota > Verrucomicrobiia > Limisphaerales > UBA1096 > UBA1096. The sequence continues at coordinate 7,604 of CAJXAU010000057.1, read as the reverse complement.
AAAAAGCAGCACCATCCATCCTGCCAAGCGCGAGGGCTTGAAGAAAAAACAGGCAATCGCACCAACCAGTGACGCCAACAAAAACAGCCAAGTCGAACCCGCCCATAATTCCGCGAGGGCGATGCCGATCATGTACGGCAAGGTCAACCAGAGCATAGGGCGCTTCACGCGCCTATGACCGGCTTTTAAAACGGGAAAGCCAAGCGAAAAAAGCAGCCCCGATGACAGCTCCGACGGAATCAATCCCGACATCAACCGGCGAACCAAAGCGTTCGGCCGTCCAAGACTGATGCCACTCATCGAACGCCGCGTAAGCGACCGAGATCATAACTGCCCGGCCAAGCGAACCCACCGGCAACGGCACACCCAAGCGCTTGGCCAAGGCGCGGCATATTAAAAATGAAAGGATGGCATACTCGACGATGTGCGCCATTTTACGAACGATGAGTTGCACTCGTCCGATCGCCTCAGGGGTGATATCCGGCACAAACCATTTTAGAAATGGCCCGATAAAACGAGATGTCTGCGAACCAGAAAAGGCGTCTGTGGAAAACAGGAAGATGATCCCCATCCATAAAACCACCCACGCCCAAGGATTGAATTTGGCCAACCGGAGGCGGAATACGTGCTTATCGAATCGCACGGAAAAACTGTCTCGCTTGATCGGCGGACAAGGTCACATTTCCTGTTCCATCCACCGTCCGCCACGGTCCGCCGACCGATGGCGCGGTTTGCAACCGGCTATCAAACGTCACCGTGACAGTTCCATTCGAGTTTCTTTGAATACTCAATTTTGGCGGCTGAGCATCGACCACAATCACCTTGCGAGTCACTTCGGTCGCAGTGTTATCCGCCTTGTCGGCGACGTTGTAAGTGATCACGTAGGTTCCCGGTTTGCTCGTATCCACCAGATTTTTGATCTCAATAAATGCGGTGAGGTCACCATCATTTTTGTCGGTCGCCGTGGCCCCGGCATCAACGTATTCCGTCCCGGCATCGATTGTGACCACAGGTTGCCCCTTGAGGGTGATTACCGGGGCAGTCGTATCCTTGACCCGGAACATCGCTTCCGCCAGTTGCTTATAGGTGTCGTTTTCGAAATAGCGAATGACATACTGCCCCACAGCCAGTTTGTTTGGCAGCGAAACGGATCCCTTGGCCAAGCCTTCCCCGGCAGTTTGACTCCCCCCGACAAAGGCCCACGCCAAACTGGGCAGCTTGGATGGATCGGTCTCTGGGTGGTAGATGGCAATCCAATCCTTGGCGTTGCCCGGGCCGTTGGCAAAGTTTACGACCAGTGTTTCGCCTTCCTCGAACTCCGATTCCGCCGGCTCCACACTCGGTGCCGGGAGTATCTTAAACTCATGTTGGGCAATCTGTTCGAAACCATCATTCTTGAAAAAACGTGCAATGTAATCGCCGCTGGGCAGCGTTGTCGTAAATGTGATACTGCCCTCCGGCAAGCCTTCGCCTGCAGTACGTGTGCCGCTGACGTAGGCCCAGTCTGGCGCCGCAACCGATCCCGGGATCATGTCTGTTCGATAAACACCAATCCAGTCTTTCGCATTCTTCGGGCCGTAGGCAAAAGTCACTGTAATTGGTTCGCCGCTGACGTACTCCTGTCGATCCGTGGAAATCACTGGAGGGGGTGGTACCTGTGCCGCAATACGTGCGGCAAAGTTTCCCCGGCCTTCTCCGGCACTGGCCTCCAGCCACTTGGCCGCATCTCCCTCGCCGGTTCTGGTCCAAAACGAGTTCGCACTGTGGCCAGTCTTGGGTTTGTCGTTTAACAGCAACGCCGCTTTTCCAAGTTTGCCCAATCCGGAAAACTCAACCGTCCAAGTGCCGTCGTTCACACCTTTGGGCAATTCGATTTTGAGATCACTCGCCGTGACCATGTTGTATCCCGACTGCAACGCGAACGGCTTGCTCTCAAAAAGAAGTGATCCCGGCGCCTTGCCTCCGTCACCGTCGTTGGCATAAACCCGAAGGATACCGTTTTGATTTTCCTCAAACGGGTTTAGCGCCCCAAGGTACTCAAACTGGAGGGTGTTTATGATCCGATGTTCGCTGTCGATCGTGAAGGTGTCCCCGGTTTCCCTCTCGATGAAGTGAACATCCTCTTTTTTGCCGCGAGGATTATCGTAAACGATCGCGCCCCTTGGCTGTAACTTCAACTCCCCACGCGGGTCACCGGGCAACCCTCCCTGAAAAATTCGTTCGCCGTCATTGAGATAAATCCGCAACTGCCCCTGCGGGATTGCGCCAAACGGGGACAACGCCGCAAAATATTCAAACTGTATGGCCGTGAGGTGACTATTCTCCCCATGCATTACGATCGTATCGCCCACCTCTCGGCCGGACAGGTACGTTTTACCGAGAGACTTCTTGGCGTTCTCGTATACAATCACTTCATCGTTCGAGTCGTCCGGCACGCCCGCCAACCGGGAAGCAAAATTCGCGTTTTCCTTGACCGATTTCAGCTCCCATCCATTCTTGGTTTTCTCCCAAAAATCATCGTAGCTCTTTCCAACCGTCGGTGGGTCGTACAGCAACAAGCCAGCCCGCCCCACTCCAAGATTGATAAACTCGACCGACCATGTGACCTCCTTGGTCCCCTTCGGTAGTTCCAAGTTTAGGCCGCGAGCGGTGACGGTGTTGTAATTGTTTTGGAGATTGAATTTCCCGCTCTCGTAAAGAAGCGTGCCCGGTTTTTTCGCCACCTCGCGACTTTCCAAAACCGGGTCAAAGGAAACGACCACTGTTTCAATCTGCTGCCCAAACAGCGCGCAATTCCCCGTGAATAGCGCAACAAACAACAACCCCCGGGTGAATTCACCTCCATTAAACATACCAATTGAAATTAAGTCGGTCGCGATAGCGACACGCCGAGACTTTCAAGCCAAACAGGCTGCAGCGTCAAGGTTGTTGTGAATTATCTCAGAAAAGAATAAGTCCACTTGGCCAAGCGCTTGGCTTATGCCTGTAACAGTCCGGCCACTTGGCCAAGCGCTTCATCCAGCTTGGCAGGATCCTTGCCGCCGCCTCGTGCCGCGCCAGGTTTGCCACCGCCCTTGCCACCAACCGTCGGAGCGATGGCCTTGATGATCGCGCCGGCCTGCACACGATCCGTCAGACTGTCGGACACATTTGCAACGAGCCCCACTCTGCCGCCTCCGCCGGTGCCGACCACGATCACACCCTCAAACTTGCCCTTGATTGCATCGACCACGATCTGCGCCTGACTTCCGTCCATTTGGCCAAGGTTCGCCGTGATCAGGTTGACGCCGTTGACGACCTGCACTTTGGATAAAAGTTCCTTCGCTTGGCCAGCGGCCTGGCTTTGCTGCATCGCCTTGATTTGCTTCTCCAGTTTTTTGACCTGCTCAAGTGATGCGGTGATTTTTTTCTCGAGATCACGCGCAGGTGTGTTGAGTTGCTCGGCCAAGCCCACCAAACGCTCAGCATCTACTCGCGCCTGTGCAGCAGAGACCAACCCGGCAGACGCCTCGACCCGGCGCACACCGGCGGCAACAGCCGATTCGGAGTGGATCCGAAACAGCCCGACCTCCCCGGTTGCCCGGGTGTGGGTACCACCGCACAACTCCATTGAGTAACCATTGAGCGCGTTGGCCTCTCCCCCGATCTGCACCACACGAACCGAGTCACCGTATTTGTCGCCGAAGAATTGCAGCACGTCATCCCGCCCGGCAATGTCACTGTACGCCGTCTCGGTCCAGCTCACGCTGGCATTCTCGAGGACGCGCTCGTTCACCAATTGCTCGATGTCCTGCAACTGCTGCGCCGTAAGCGGCTGGCTGTTGAAATCGAATGTTAACTTGTCCGGGCCAACGAAGGATCCCTTTTGCGAAGCGTCCGGCGAAGTCACCTCGTGCAGTGCCCAATGAAAAAGATGCGTGACGGTATGGTGGCGCTGAATGGCGGCACGCCGCGCGGAATTAATTTGCAACGTCACCTCACTTCCCTGTTCGGGAACGCCATCGCCCTTGATCACGTGCAGAAAGGCGTCGCCCACTTTTTGCGTGTCGACGACCTTCCATTCGCGTCCATCAATTGTGAGCGATCCCGTGTCGCCCAGTTGCCCACCCATCTCGGCATAAAATGGCGATCGATCCAGCACCACAGAAGTACGCTTCTCCTCCTGCACTACCTCGACCACCTTTGCCATCGAAGTGGTTTCATCAAAACCGACGAACTCCGTGCAGACATCCGTCGAAAGATTACTGACACTAATGACCTCCTTCTTTTGAGCCGCGCGGGCGCGTTCCCGCTGTTCGCCCATTAGCTTTTCAAAGCCGACCTTGTCCACTTTCAACCCAGCCTCGCGCGCCATCAACTCAGTCAAGTCCAACGGAAATCCGTACGTATCGTAAAGTTTAAAGGCAAATTCGCCGGAAAACTCAATCCCATCCCCCAATTTTTCAGCCTCCTCTTTAAATAGGGCGATACCACGGTCGAGGGTTTTGTTAAACGACTCCTCTTCGGTTCGGATGGTGTCGGAGACAAGATCTCGCCTTTGCCTAATCTCCGGGAACACTTCCCCCATAGACTCCACCAGCACGTCCACTAGCTTGTAAAAAAACGGTTCCTGAAAACCGAGTGTACGACCGTAACGCACCGCCCGTCGCAGGATACGGCGCAGCACATAGTTCCTGTCAGTGTTGCCAGGGATAATGCCATCCGCGATGGAAAAACTCAGCGTGCGGATATGGTCCCCGATCACACGAAATGCCACGTCAATTTTCTCCTGCTCAGTCGGCTCCGCCCCCGGCAGGGTTGATGTGTAGCGCAACCCACTCTGCTTCTCGAGTTCGGCAAAAATCGGGCTGAATACATCCGTGTCATAGTTGGAAACCGTCCGGCTAAAATTGGTAAACCCATCGGTTGTCTGCATGATGGCCGTGACTCGCTCGAAACCCATCCCGGTATCGACATGCTTGGCGGTGAGCGGCGAGAAGGTGCCATCGACGTTGGCGTTGTACTGGATGAAAACGAGGTTCCAAATCTCAATGCACTCCGCGCTATCCATGTTTACGAGGCTGCCCTTTGTGTCGCCAGCCTCGGTGAGGTCGACGTGCAACTCACTGCACGGGCCGCACGGGCCGGTGTCCCCCATCATCCAAAAGTTGTCCTTCTTGTTTCCGTAGACAATGTGGACATCCGGGTCGAGACCCGCATTCTCAAAAATCGCCTTCCAGAAATCGTATGCCTCCTGGTCCAGTTCCCCGGGATCGCCGTCGCCCGGCTTGTATACCGTGGCGTAAAGCCGCTCCTTCGGGAATTTCCAAACCTCTGTGATCAGTTCCCACGCCCACTCGATGGCATCCTTTTTGAAATAATCGCCGAACGACCAGTTGCCGAGCATTTCGAAAAAAGTGTGATGGTACGTGTCCATCCCGACATCCTCGAGGTCATTATGTTTACCCCCGGCGCGAATGCACTTCTGTGTATCGGTGGCACGCCCCGGTGAGTACGGGCAATTTTGTTCCCCAAGAAAAATCGGGACGAACTGATTCATTCCCGCATTGGTGAAAAGAAGGTTTGGCGCGTCAGGCATCAAACTCGCAGACGGCACGACCGTGTGCTGCTTGGCCTTAAAAAAATCGAGAAAGGATTTTCTAATCTCGGTACTGGTCATCATCTTCGCCCAGAATGGCGGCAGAAAGAAAAACCGTCAACGTGCATGGCTGCAAGCCAAACCACAGGTGAATTGAACAAATTGGCCTAACTGACGGTCTCTCCACCGGGCCGCTTGGCCAAGCGGGGGTTATTTTTCGCGTTCCCTCGAGCCATGCGTTTCGTTAGAATTCCCGCGCAATTTGGAAGGGAGACCGCGTGCACTTCGAAAACTTACAACTCCTATGGTTGACGGCATTGATCGTGCCGCTGCTTGGGTTGTTTTTCTGGTGGTCATGGCGGCGGCGAGCACGTTTGTTGACGCAGTTCATCCATTCCAAGTTGGCCGGCCAACTGACGCTTGGCCTCTCTCAGAACCGCCGCTTGGCCAAGCTCGGCATCTTGCTGCTCGTCACCACACTGCTCATGCTGGCGCTGGCCCGGCCCAAGCTGGGGCATGACTGGCAGGAGACTGAGATACGCAGCCTCGACATTCTCGTCGGGGTTGACACCTCCCGCAGCATGCTGGCCACAGACCAAAGCCCCAACCGGATCGAGCGAGCCAAGCTCGCTGTGCTCGACCTGATGCACTTGGCCAAGCGCGACCGGCTTGGTCTAATCGCCTTCTCTGGCACCGCCTTTTTGCAGTGTCCACTGACTATCGACCGCAACGCCTTCGTTCAGAGCGTCAACTCACTCAGCACCGGCATCATCCCGCAAGGCGGAACTGCATTGGGCGAGGCAGTGAACGAAGCCATCCGCACTTTTGAAAAGGAAGAAGACAATCACAAGGTTCTCGTGCTGATGACCGATGGGGAAGACCATGAAGAAGGCATCGCTGCGGCGATCCAAAAAGCAAAAGGCATTGGAATGAAAGTGTTCACCATTGGGCTGGGTTCGCCCGAGGGCGAATTGATCCAGATACGCAACCCGCAAACCGGCAAGCTCGACTTCCTCAAGGACGACGCTGGCAATGTGGTCAAGTCGCGGCTCAATGAATCGCTACTCCGCCAACTTTCCACCGACACCGGCGCATTTTATCTGCCTATGCAGGGGGCGGACACGATTGAAAGACTCTACGCATCCGGCCTCGCCGAGTTGACTCCCGGCAGAGTGGAAAACCAGCGAACCAAACGGTTTATAGAACGGTTCCAATGGCCGCTTGGCCTCGCCATCCTGCTGTTACTCATCGAGATTCTACTGCCAGAAATTCGCCGAACCGGCCGAAAACGAAACGGCCCAACCGCTGCTGCTGCCGCACTGCTCCTTCTTTTCGCCGTACCGCAAGTCCACGCAAACCCAGCTGAGGCGCGAAGGCAGATGGACAGCGGCAACTACTCCAGTGCATTGGAGACATATGAGCAACTGCTAGCCGAGGCAGGAGACGACTCCCCAATCAAGGCGCGACTGCACTACAACGCCGGCACCGCCGCATACAAGGCAGGTGACTTTGGTCGTGCAGAGGAAAACTTCCGTAAAACGCTGAACTTCCCTGAAGCCCCGCTACCGCTGCAGCAACGAGCCTTTTACAACCTTGGCAACTCGCTTTTCCGCCTCGGCGAGGAAACGCAAAACCCGGACGACAAAATCAAACAATGGACCGGCGCATTAAAACAATTCGAAGGGGCAAACAACCTGAGTCAACAACTCGAGAACGCGTTTGAGGATGAGGATGCGCTGTTCAACTCCGAGATCGTCAAGAAACGACTTGAGCAACTCAACCAACAGCAACAACAGCAACAAAATCAGGACGGCGAAAAAAACGAGGACGAAGAGCAAAAAGACGACCAACAGCAGCAGCAAAACGAGGAGAATTCCGACGAGCAGCAGCAACAACAACAGCAGCAGCAGTCCGGTGATGAGGAGCAAAAAGAGCAACAACAGCAGTCTGGTGACGAGGAACAAAAAGAGCAGCAGCAGAACCAGCAACAATCCGGAAACGAGGAAGAACAACAGCAAGAACAACA
>CAJXAU010000056.1 GCA_913050205.1 uncultured Verrucomicrobiota bacterium | reverse complement strand
AGATTATCACGTTTGGCACCATGGGAGCCAAGTCGGTGATTCGGGACGTGGGCCGGGTTATGGGGTTAACGTTTGGGGAGGTGGATCGTCTTGCCAAGATGGTTCCGACAGAACTCAAGATCACGCTTGAGAGCGCACTGGGAAAATCCCCTGACCTCAAGGAGGCCTACGAAAACGAGGAGGTCACCAGAGAGTTAATAGACACGGCTTTCATACTTGAAGACCTGACCCGTAATACATCAGTCCATGCGGCGGGAGTCGTCATCGGTGCCGAGCCGCTGGTGAATATTCTACCGCTTAAGAAGGACGATGACGGGACGATCACCACCCAGTATCCGATGGGCCCGGTTGAGGATCTTGGCCTGTTGAAAATGGATTTCCTTGGGCTGAAGACACTGACCGTACTCCGCAACACCTGTGAACTGATCAAGCAGGGGCATGGAGTGGATATCGACATCGACCGATTGCCAATGGGAGACGAGAAGGCTTACGAGTTGTTGAACAACGGCCATACGGTGGGGGTGTTTCAGTTGGAATCCGGTGGCATGCGGGATCTTTGCCGAAAATTTAAGCTGGCCTCGATCGAACACATCACGGCGTTGGTGTCGTTGTATCGGCCCGGGCCGATGGACCTGATTCCGGATTTCATTCGTCGCCGCCACGGGGAGGTGGAGATCAAGTATCCGCACCCACTCCTTGAACCGATTGCCAAGGAAACCTATGGCATTCTGATTTATCAGGAACAGGTGATGAAGGCGGCACAGATTTTGGCCGGATACACCCTTGGCGGCGCTGATTTGCTCCGCCGTGCGATGGGTAAAAAGAAGGTCGAAGTGATGCAGGAACAACGGGCGTTGTTCGTCAAGGGATGTGCTGAGACCAACAATATCCCGGAAAAGAAGGCCAACGAGGTATTCGATCTATTGGAAAAATTTGCCGGATACGGATTCAACAAATCCCACGCAGCAGCCTACGCAGTCGTAGCCTATCAGACAGCGTTCCTGAAGGCGCACTACCCGGTGGAGTTTCTCGCGGCCAACATGACGAACGACATGGCCGACACAGCCAAGCTAGGTGTCCTGACCGATGAAGCCAAGGTGCTGGGTATTGAGGTGCTGCCACCGGATGTCAATGAGAGCCAGATTTTCTTTGCGCCAGCCCGGGATGGAAGCGTGATTCGGTTCGGTATGGCTGCTATCAAGGGCGTTGGCAGTGTGGCGGTGGAGGAGATGATAAAGGCCCGAGCCGAGGGGGAGCCGTTCAATGATTTGTTTGACCTGTGCGATCGTTGCGATACGCGGACAGTTAATCGAAAGGTGCTCGAGGCGTTGGTCCGGAGCGGAGCCTGTGATGCCTTGGCCGGAACTCGCGCGGGGCAATTTTCTGTCATCGACAAGGCCTTGGCCAAGGCGTCGAGTCAGGCCAAGGATCGTGCTGCCGGACAGACATCGTTATTTGGTGCGTTTGAGGAAAGCAGTAACTCGATGCGCGATATTGTGCCGGATTTGGCCGAATGGGAGCGGGATGAAATCCTGGCAAATGAAATGGAGTTGCTTGGTTTTTATGTCAGCGGACACCCTCTCGACCCGTACAAGGAACTGCTCGACCAGTATTGCGTGCACAACAGCGTGACGGTCAGAGAGCTTGAAAACCGTAAGGTGACCCGCCTTGGTGGCCTGATCTCAGCTGTGCAACGCGGTATCTCCAAGCGCAGTAACAAGCCGTACGCCATTGCGACGATTGAGGATTTATCGGGTTCGTTTCAGGTGCTTTGCATGAACGAGAATTATGACAAGTACCAATCGTTGCTGGAGGCCAACAAAACTGTGCTTGTCATTGGTGAAGCCAACAATAACGAGGATATGCCAAAGATCTTTCCGCAGGAGATCGTTGCCCTTGAGGATGCCCCGGCGAAGTACACCAAGCAGGTGCACGTTCGTCTCAACAGTGCAAAAGTTGAGCCGGCGAAGATGGACGAAGTGTTTGGCCTGATGTCGAGTCATCCCGGTCGGTGCCCGTTGTATTTTTGTTTCAAGCAGGGGGATGGCCGTCTGGTTTTTGTTGAGTCCAGCGAGAAACATTTTGTGAAACCGTCCGAGCGGTTGCGGGACGAGGTTAACGACCTGCTTGGCCCAGCGGGGAGTTACTACGCAAAAGTTGATACATCGTTGCCGGAACCTCAGAAGCGGCAATGGGCAAAAAGATCCTCCAAAGGAAGTAGAGGGTGAGGCGCTTGGCCAGGCGAGATGATTCTCGCGTGCACCCTAATTCACGATCCAGCGCTTGGCCTTTAATTCGAACCGAGGGAGGCTGTCTGGTTTGGCCAAACGGATGGGGACACGCAACGAAAGGTTCTCCTGAAAAGCAATGGCCAAACGCTTGGCCAAGTTTTCATCGGAGCCGGGTTTCGGTTCAATTTCAACAGACATCTCGGCGAGTGTGTCGTTGCGGTTGATCTCCACTCGGTATTCGGCCACATCGCCAACACCACGCACGATCTCCTCGACTGCACTTGGGTAAACATTCACGCCGCGAACCACCACCATGTCGTCGACCCGGCCAAGGATGCCCCCCTCGAGGCCAAGGTCGAAGCGGCCGCAGGTGCAGGGCTGTTCAGTTTTTGCTTTCACCAAGTCGCCGGTGCGATACCGCAGCAGTGGTGAGCCGTGTCTCCCCAGTGTGGTCAGAACGAGTTCACCGGTTTCGCCCTGGCCTACTGGTTTGCCGGTCTCGGGGTGGATGATTTCCGGGAGATACGCATGCTCCAAAACGTGAAGGATGCCGGGTTGGGTTGGGCACTGGTACGTGACCGGGCCGACTTCGGTCATGCCGTGGTGGTCGCAAATAGTTGCACCGGGCCAAGCCTCCATGAGGCGTTGACGGGTGGAAGGGATACTGCCGCCGGGTTCGCCGGCAACCACGATGGTTCGAATGGGTGAATCTTTGAGATTGATGCCTTCCAACTTGGCGACCTCGGCAAGTCGCAGGGCGTAAGTGGGCGTGCAACAAAGGATATTCGCCCGGTGTGTAAATATCATCCGTAACCGCGCGGCACTACTGAGCCCACCGCCGGGGATACTTAATGCGCCAAGCGCTTCACCGGCCTCGAACGCCAACCAGAACCCGATGAATGGACCGAAGGAAAAGGCGAAGAAAATACGGTCGTCGGCCTTTACCCCGGAGGAATCGAAAATGTCGCACCAATTGTCGATCATCCATTTCCAGCTTTCGGGCGTGTCGAGCCAGCGCATCGGTTGTCCGCTGGTGCCGCTGGTTTGGTGGACACGCGTGTAGCGATCAACGGGATAGGTCAGGTTACTGCTGTAGGGCGGATTGTCGTGATGATCTTCAACCAGTTCAGCTTTGCTTGTGAATGGGCAAGCCTGACGAAACTTGTCAAGCGACGCCATATTCGGATCGATTCCGGATGCGTTGAGCTTTGCCTCGTAGAAACGGTTTGTCGGTCGAATAGCCGCCAGTAATTTATGCAACTCCTCCAACTGCCTTCGCTCGAGCGCTTCGCGACTGTCGGAGGGGGGGCGGGGCATGGTTAATTGGGCTCTGCTGAGGGTGCTGCTGCTGGGGCCTGCGCAGCCGGCTTTGTAGGCTTGGGAACGTACTTCGTGACAAGATATCCGCCGACAGCGGCAAGCACGATTCCGAGAATGAATAAACCGGAGACGTTGCCCCATGCCTTGGATTTAGTTGTGTTGACGACGGCATTTACGATTGGCGCACCGGCAAAGATGATCGACATGATCACCGGTACATAGGCAACGGTTGGCTTTGGAGCTGCACCGAACGCCAGTAACACACCCAGCGCGCCGATAGCCCCGAGCGTCCCGGCAATGAGCGACCACTGCCAACCCTTGGTTGGATAAGCCCAAAAATCGATCGGGCCTCCCTTGAGTTTGAGAATGATGATCGGGGCGATGACGGCAGTGAGAAAATAGGCCAAGCCGACCCAGAGGAATGCCATGATTCGGCCGTGGTCTGCGTTCTCCATTTTCATTGAGCCGGTGTGCATGCATACACCGTATGTGCCCCAGCAGAGCACGGTCATGAGTGCCCAGATGTACCAGGGAATTCCAGTTGAAACTGTGTTTGCGTCCATAAGTCGGGGGGCAATTTACTGGCCGGGGGGCAGCAATTCAACCGCTATCGCGCTTGGCCAAGCGCGGCGAAGTACTCATGCGCTCGGGCCATGACACGGGGGGAGAGAAGGAGGGTGGAAAGAATCGTGGGCACAGCCATCATTCCAAACATGATGTCGAGGAAGTTGATCACGTCTCCCAAATCCACCACAGCAGAGACGACGATGCCGATGAGGTAAAACAGAATCAATGGGATTCGCGCACCCGGGCCGAACAGGAACATGCCGCACTTGGTCACGTAATAGGAAAAACCGATCATCGACGAGAAACTGAAACAGAGTACACAGACAAGTAGCAGGTAGCTGCCGGCGAACGGAATGCCCTTGGTAAAGGCGCTTGCTGTCAACAGGGCGCCATCGACATCGTTGCCTGCATTCTCCCAGACGCCAGTGCTCAGAATGATCAGGCCGGTTATGGTGCAGACAATCAACGTATCGATCATCGGTCCAAGCATGGCCACGAGTCCTTCTCGTATCGGTTCGCGTGTCTTTGCCGCCCCGTGAGCCATCGCCTCCGTACCCATTCCGGCCTCGTTCGAAAATGCGGCGCGGCGTACCCCGGTGGAAATCACCGCACCAAGCGCCCCGCCGGCCACGGCGTCACCGGTGAAGGCATCGCTCAGAATCAGGCCAAGTGCCATGGGGACGTTTTGGATGTTTGTGATCAGAATTAGGATAGCGCATCCGGCATAAAGCAACACCATGGCCGGAACGAGACGGCTGGCGACCTTCCCGATTCGGGTGATGCCGCCGAGAATTACCGAGCCGACACAGGCGGCCATCAGCAGGCCGAATAGTGCCTTGCCCATGGGAATGACCTCATCGGTTCCGTTGGTTAACCACTCGTTAGGGATGAAAAACATATCCCCAACAACCGCAGTCAACTGGTTGGACTGGACGAGTGGCAGGCAGCCGAACATTCCAAAAAAACAGAAGGCCATTGCGAGTGGTTTCCAGCGACTACCCAACCCTTCAACGATGAAATACATCGGGCCACCCTGCGCTTGGCCGTTGTGGTCGGTGCCCCGGTACATGATGGCCAATGAGCAGGTAAAAAACTTTGTGGCCATCCCGACCAGCGCACAGATCCACATCCAGAAAAGTGCCCCCGGACCGCCGCTCGTGATGGCGACTGCGACTCCGGCAATATTGCCCATGCCTACGGTTGCGGAGAGAGCACTGCACAGCGCTTGGAAGTGGTTGATCTCGCCGGGATCATTCGGGTTATTGTACTTCCCACGTAGGATTTGGATGCCGTGCCATAGATAAAGAAAAGGGGTAAACCGAGAGTAAAAAGTAAAGAAAAGCCCACCGCCTATGAGCAGGTACAGAAGGGGCATGCCCCAAAGCCAATCTGAAGTATTCTTAAGTAAATCTGCAAAAGTAAGAGGCGGTTCGGGCGTGAATCGAAATCCAAACCAGAGTTCCAACGTGGTCGGTTCCGGAAATTCGGTAGCCGTTAATACGTTGGATTCTTCGGTCATAACTTACCAGTTAGAATTTTGCGGCAGGCAGTCTTGAGTTGTTTTAGGTGAGCCGCGTTCTTGGCCTCGAGGTAGCAGCGGATCACCGGTTCGGTGCCGCTTGCTCGGAATGCCACCCATTCATCGTCCGGTAACAGAAACTTGAATCCGTCTGTGGTGATGAATTGCTGCACCGGATAACGACCGATCTTGTCGAATCCACCGGCCAGTTTTTTCAGTATAGCTGCCTTTTCGTCGGCAGGTACGGCGATGTTAATTCGATCGGTGTGAAACTCGCCGGTTTGCTTTTCAAGATCTTTCAGAATGCGCCCAAGCGGTTTGCCTTCCATCGCGACCAGTTCGGCCATTAACAGGCAGGCGAGGACGCCATCCTTCTCGGGGACATGTCCGCGGATGCTGAGTCCGCCGGATTCCTCTCCGCCGACGATGATCGGCTCACTCTCCATCAACGCGCCGATGTGTTTGAAGCCGACCGGTGTCTCATGGACTTTTACGCCAAGCAGTTTTGCGATGGCATCGACTTGGTGGCTGGTAGGCACCGTCCGTACCACGGCTCCCTTGATACCCCGGTTTTTGCGAAGATGATACAGGGTGAGCGCGAGCACTTGGTTTGGGGTGAGCCAGGTGCCGTCCCTATCGACCACGCCAAAACGATCGGCATCGCCGTCGAGGCCAAGCGCGAGGTCGGCCTTGCCGGTCTTAACAAACTCGGCTGCCTTGGCCATGCCGGATTCGTTGGGTTCGGGTGAACCGCCTCCGAACAGCGGATTCAGCTTTTCGTGAAAACGAGTGACATGAGCGCCCGCCTCCTCGAGGAGTGTGTCGAGATAGCCCCGGCCGGTGCCGTGCATCAACTCCACTGCGATGCGGAGCTTGGCTTTGCCGATCGCCTTGAGGTCAATCAGTTTTCGGATGCGATTCAGGTAAGCTGGGGTGGGGTCAAACTCTCTGCATTGGTACGTGCCTACCACGCTGGTCCTCGGTTGCCACCCTTTGGCCAAGAGCTTTTCGGCGTGAGCTTCGATTTTTCCGGTGAACTCAGGCGGGGCACCGGCGCCGTTTGGCATTGAAAACTTGAACCCGGAGTAACCGAAAGGATTGTGGCTGGCGGTGATGTTGACGCCGCCGATTGCCTTGCGGTGCCGAATGCTGAACGAGATGACCGGAGTGGGCGCGTCGCGATTGGTGAGCAAAGGCTCCAGCCCGGCCTGCTCGAGAATCTCTGCGGTGGCCAACGCAAATTCGCGGCCAAGAAAACGCGTGTCGTGCCCGATAACGACGAGGGGACGCTTGCCGTGGATCGAGGATTTTTTCCGGCGCATCTCCGCCTTAAGCGTGAGGGCGAGGCCTTGGGCGGCGAGACGGAGGGTTTCGAAGGTGAAGTCGCGGGCGATCAGTCCGCGCCAGCCGGAGGTGCCAAATTGGATCGGGGATTTCACGAAAGCAAAAAGGGGGCTCGGGCGAGCTTGGCCAAGCGCTTGGGCTTTGGGTTAGCTTTTCCAGTCAAAGGCGTTCTTGCGAATGGCATAAATGTAGCCGACGAAAAGAACGCCGAGGAACGAGATCATCGTTCCGAAAATTAAATTCGCTGTAGCCGCATCACCAAGCATGTCCTTGTAAACAACTGCCCACGGGTAAAGGAATACCACCTCGATGTCGAACAGGATGAACAACATGGCGATGAGGTAGAATTTCACCGACATGCGGGAGCTACCTTCGCCTACGGCGTTCATGCCGCACTCGTATGGGGTATCCTTAGTGACCGTGTGGCGGCCGAGAGCCTTGGCGCGGCGGGTGTTGAAAAACCACCCCGCCAGTTTGGAGGCAAACATGGTGCCCACCGCGAACGCGACCGCAACAAGGGAGAGGAACAACACGCCCAAGTACTGATATAGTTGTGGATCGGTTCCGGCTTCAGCCAAAATCATGGGCAAAACTTACGGTTTGACCGGGGTGTTCGCAAGATCAAACCCCGCTTGGCCAAGCGCTTGGTTATTCATTCAGGCGGATGCGGAAAAACTGGGCTGAAGCACCCTTGCCGGTACCGAGGCTGAACTTGATTGGCTGTGAGTCTGCGTAGTCCACGTGGACGGCTTTCCACTTGGCCAAGTCGGCGGAGGATTCGATGGTGTAGCGTTGGGCGGGGGAAAGTTCAGCCATCAGGACAATCTGCCCGTTTTCGACTTTTGTCCGGATTGGCACGGGGACTGGTTTAACGGTGAGCGTCACGGATTCGCTGTAAACCTCGCCGCCCTTGTTCTTAACGAGCACCCGATAGATTCCGGTGTCCTTGATCTGGACGTCCTTCAGGACGAGTTTGGGAGAGGTCTCCTCCGGGATGTTGAAGTTCGTGAACTGCCACTGAAATTGAAACGGGGCTTTGCCTCCGGGATTGACCTTGAAAGTAGCCGTCTCGCCAACGTTGACTGTCAGTGATTTCGGTTGTTCGTCGATACTCGGTGGTTGGAGCCCGGCCTTAACCGTGTTGATGATCGATCGAAAGCGCCCCGATCCCGGGTATCCGGCACTGTTGTAGAGGACTTCCCACTGTCCATGGGAAG
>CAJXAU010000055.1 GCA_913050205.1 uncultured Verrucomicrobiota bacterium | reverse complement strand
CGATCGCCTCCGTCTATTTTTGCGAACGCGCCGAGGTCATTTTGAATCAGCGCGACCCCGGCTCAATTGTGATCGATGAAATAGTCGCCGTCCCACTTTGCTTCGCCGGCTGGGTCAGTTCGCTTTATTTCAGCAGTGGCGAGATGCCGGGATGGCAACATTTTTTCAACACCCAAAACGCAGCTTTGACCGCAGGAGTCGTCCTGCTTTTCCGTGTGTTTGACATCGCCAAACCTTGGCCGGTTGGCCCAAGCCAGTCACTACCGAAAGGCTGGGGTGTCACAATAGACGACTTGTTGGCCGCCCTGTATGTAAACATCGTCGCGGGCTTGGTCGCATGGATTGCCTAAGTCGCTTCCGCCTCGACAGGCCCGACTGTCGGCCTACACTCGGCACGCGATCCATGAAAAAAACAACACTCCTTCCCCTATCGGCGCTGCTTTTCTGTGCACTGCATTTGAACGCCCAGCCGAAGCTCGACACAAAACCACTCGCCCTCGAGGGCGACATTGCATCGCACCTCGTCGCCGGGGTGGATCAATTCCTCCTCGACGAACTGGCCGCATCCGTGGCCAAGCGGTCGGCATACTGGGATCGCGATTTTAGCTCACATGAGGCTTACGTGAAATCGGTCGAGCCAAACCGCAAACGACTGGCGCACATCCTTGGCTTGCGCGATGCACGCACGGCCATTGCGGGACTGTCGTTCAACGCCAGAACGGACGCGCCGGCGCTCGTTGGCCAAACTGACCGCATCACCATTCATGCTGTGAGTTGGCCGGCTTTTCGCGATGTCACCGGCACCGGACTACTGCTTGAACCACGAGGCCGCGACGTGGTGGCGAACGTGGTGGCCATCCCCGATTCCGGCCAAATTCCTGAGCAAATCGCCGGATTGGCGCTTGGCCTGACACCGGAACTGCAGTACGCGCGGCGCTTGGCCGAGAGCGGATGCCGGGTGGTCGTGCCGATGTTGATTAACAGAGAGGAGAAAATAAGCCGCCTCTCCCGCCGAGAGTTCCTCTACCGCTCAGCCTTCGAGTTGGGCCGTCAACTGGTCGGATACGAGATCCAAAAAACCCTCGCCGTGGTCGATTGGTACAAGAAAAGTTGGCCCGCCAAACCGGTCGGCGTGATCGGCTGGGGCGAGGGCGGCCTGATCACTCAATACGCTGCCGCCGTGGACACACGGATCGATGCCGCCTGTGTCAGCGGCTACTTTGACTCGCGGCAAAACATTTGGCAGGAACCAATCGACCGAAACGTCTTCGGCCTGCTCGAGCAGTTTGGCGATGCCGAACTGGCTTCGCTTATCGCTCCCCGGCCTTTCATCATCGATGCCGCGCGCGGCCCGGAAACGACCATTCCGGGCGGACGTGGTGCCCCGGCCCGGGTTGAAACACCATCGCTTGGCTCGGTGAAAAACGAATTGAACCGGGCAAAGAAACTCGTTGGGAAACTCAATCCGCCGGCAAGACTACAACTGGTTGAGGGCGGACAAAAACCACTGGCCGGCCAAGCGCTTGGCCAATTCCTCAAATCTTTGTCGTCAGACGCATCACTTGGCCAAGCGGGGGAAAACAACATTCCGCATCAACAAAAAAAATTCGATGCAGCCAAGCGTCACGCAGCACAGTTCCATGAGATCGACCGGCACACGCAATGGCTGCTTCGTGAGAGTCCATTCGTACGAAAACAATTCTACAAACCAGACACGTCCTCTGTTGAAAAGTTTGAGGCGTCGAACGAAAAATATCGCACGCAGTTTTACGACGACGTGATCGGTCGCTTCGATCGCGAACGACTGCCGCTCAATGCGCGTAGTCGCAAAATTTATGACACGGAAAAGTGGGTGGGGCACGAGGTGGTGCTGGATGTTTTCCCGAACGTCATCGCCTACGGTATCTTGCTCCTGCCACGTGATTTGAAGGCCGACGAAAAACGCCCGGTTGTCGTTTGCCAACACGGGCTTGAGGGTCGTCCGCAGGACATCATTCAGGGCGATCATCATGCCTACCACGACTTCGCAGCCAAGCTTGCCGAGCGCGGTTTCATCACATTTTCTCCACAGAATTTGTACATCTTCACTGACCGGTTTCGCACCCTGCAACGCAAGGCCAATCCCCTCAAAAAGACCCTGTTTTCAGTGATAATACCGCAACATCAGCAGATTGTGGACTGGCTAAAAACCTTGCCGTACGTGGACGAAAAACGCGTCGCATTTTATGGACTAAGCTATGGAGGAAAGACCGCCATGCGTGTGCCACCGGTCGTCACCGACTACTGTCTTTCCATCTGCTCCGCCGACTTCAACGAGTGGGTCGACAAGAATGCCTCAACCCGCAACCCACATAGCTACGTCAACAGCGGGGAGTACGAAATCTTCGAGTGGGACCTTGGCAGCACATTCAACTACGCGGAGATGGCGGGACTAATCGCACCGCGTCCGTTCATGGTTGAACGCGGCCACTACGATGGCGTTGCATCAGACGAAACAGTGGGTTGGGAGTTTGCGAAAGTGCGTTATCTCTATCAGGGCAAATTAAAATTAAAAGATCGCTGTGAGATCGAATGGTTTGACGGACCGCACACAATTAACGGCAAGGGAACATACGATTTTTTGCATCGTCATTTGAACTGGCCAAAGCGTTAAATTATTTTTCAAAACACCGATTAAAAAAATTTGAGAAAATCGGTTGTCAAAAAAAAAAAAGCGAGTAGAGTCACCTTCCCAAGAAGTAAACTCTACGCGTAGAGTGCTTCTTAGAACCATTAGGTTTAACCTTTGGTAATAACTTCAACCTCGTGTTGAACGTTTCCAGAGCGAGGAGGTGACAAAGAACAAATGGCCGCAAAAAAGAAAGCTAAGAAAAAAGCCGCCAAGAAAGCACCTGCCAAAAAGAAGGCGGTGAAGAAGGCTGCGAAGAAAAAAGCACCTGCCAAAAAGAAGGCGGTGAAAAAGAAGGCTGCCAAGAAAAAAGCACCTGCCAAGAAAAAGGCGGTGAAAAAGAAGGCTGCCAAGAAGAAAGCACCTGCCAAGAAAAAGGCGGTGAAAAAGAAGGCTGCCAAGAAAAAAGCACCTGCCAAGAAAAAGGCGGTGAAAAAGAAGGCTGCCAAGAAGAAAGCACCTGCCAAGAAAAAGGCGGTGAAGAAAAAAGCTGCGAAGAAAAAAGCAGCGCCCAAAAAGAAGGCTGCCAAGAAGAAGGCAACCCGCAAGAAGAAGAGATAATCTTCTTTAAAGGTTTGAATGCGGTTTGGAGGTTCTGCCCCTTGCGGAACCTCCATCCTTCTTTTTTGGGCCTGTTTTTTGCATATTTTCCCCATGGCGACGCTGGTTTTTGATATCGAGACATCCGCAATCCCACTCGATTCCTTCGACGAATCCTCACAGGAATACCTGATGCGCCCTGCAACCAACCTGCCCACTGAGGAGGAGCAGGAGGCTAAGCGGGAGCAACTGGTTCGCATGATGAACCTGTGGCCGTTCACGGCGCGCGTGGTGTGTGTGGCGATGATCAACGCCGAGACGTTGCGCGGGCAGGTGATCTTCATCGCCGACGATTTTGAGTCCAACTCACGGAACGTCAGTGGTGTGGAATTCGTGCCTGTGATGGACGAGGAAGAATTGATCGCGCAGTTCTGGGAAGTGGCCAAGCACTACGACAAAGTGGTGACATTCAACGGTCGGCAGTTTGACATTCCGTTCCTTTACCTACGCTCGGCACAACTCAATGTACCAATCTCGAAAAAAAACTGGCTCGGCTACCGATTCGCCACGGAACCACACTGCGACCTCGCGGAGCAGTTGACGTTCTACAATGTCAGCGGTCGGGATGGTGCTGCCCGAAGGTTTAATCTCGATTTCTACTGTCGTGTGTTTGGCATCGAATCGCCAAAGTCACACGGTGTCACCGGCATGGACGTCAACCAATTGATGGAAGAGGAAAAATATGAGGCTGTCGCCGAATACTGTGTGCGCGATGTCTTTGCCACGTTGAAACTTTACGACATCTGGAGGGAACGCCTCGAGGGTATCAAGTGATCGCTTGGCCAAGCGCGGCATCAATCCTCAATCGGTTGCAGATTCTTGATGGCTTCCATCGTTACCTCGGCAGCCTCTTGGTAGATCCCGCGTAACTCCCGTCGCGAACAGGTCGCGGCCCTGACACGGAGCGGTTGCATGTTTAGTGGCTTGCCGAATTTTACTGACATCATTCTTGGCTCGGGAAACGTTTGGTTGCGGTTGTAGGCGTTGTACGTCCACACGCGTACCGGCACGACCGGGGCCTGTGACTTGATGATCGTCAGGCCGATGCCGCCCTGTGCCGGAAGCATCTCTCCGTCAAAGGTTCGCGTGCCCTCCGGGAAAATAATTATTCCGTTGTTTTTTATCAATCTATCCAGGATGATCTTCAGGCCCTTGGCTCCGCCGCCTTCTCTGTCCACTGGCACGGCGTTTAACCCTTTGAAAAACGGGCCAGAAAGCCAGTGTGAAAAAATGTTTTCGCGGGCTAGATAATTGATTGCACGCGGCAGGCTGCTGCCGATGAACGGCGGGTCAAAATAGCTTTCGTGGTTGGCGGCAATGATGACCGGGCCGGCAATGGGCACTCGCTCGGGGTTGTACACACGACACCGAAACAGGTTTTTGAAAATCCACCTCGATGAGGCCCAAGCCCACCAGTAGAGCGGGGTCATCCCGCGGCCTCCAGTTTTTCCTTAACCTCGCTGATGATCAGCGCGCTGGTCTCCTTGGCGGTCATCTCGGAATTGTTGATCACCTTTGCCCCGAGCGGGATCATCAAAGGTGCAGTGGCACGCTGGCTGTCCTGTTTGTCGCGCGAGGCTAAATTTTCTTCCACCCCATCGGCAGCCCGGCGCTTGGAACGCTCGTCAAGCGAAGCATCGAGGTAAAATTTGAAATCGGTGTCGGGAAACACATTCGAGCCGATATCTCGCCCCTCCATCACAAGGTCTCCAAACTCGATGCACTCGCGCTGCTTCGCCTTCATCCATTTGCGGACAGCAGGAACCGCCGCCACCACCGGCACAGCGGCACTCGTCTCGGCAGTGCGAATTTCCTTCTCGGGAAAATAACCGTCTACATACAGCCGGATGTGGCCGTCATCGTTTCTCAGTTCTGTTTTCCAGCGCCGGCAAAGTGACGCGATTGCCTTGTCATTTCCGAGATCGACCTCCTTTTCATGGCAGTACCAGGCGAGACTGCGATACATGGCACCGGTGTCGACGTAGGCGTAACCCAGCGCCTTGGCAACGCGTTTTGCGTTGGTGCTCTTCCCGCTGGCGCTCGTGCCATCCAAGGCTATTACGATTGGTTCTCCCATGAAAAATCAGTAATCAAAAAGTTGTTCCGGTTTCAGATCGTTCCCGTCTCCATCCCGCAACGTTGCACCCAACCCGTACGGAACAGGCGTAGCGAGTTTCTGAAAAAACGTCGGGAAGGTTTTACGAACGCAGGCCGGATTCTTGATTCGGATACCCGGTACTTTCAACCCAAGAGTGGCAAAACACATCGCCATGCGATGATCCTCGTACGTCTCCACCTCGGCTCCGCGCAGGGCGCTTGGTTTCACGGTGAGCGTGTCGCCGGATTCCTCAATCGACGCCCCGCACTTGGTCAACTCCGTTCGCAGCGCCTCTACCCGTTCACATTCCTGCAACCGTAGGCGGCCAAGCTCGGTGAATTCGGATTGCCGCTTGGCCAAGGGCGCAATGGCGATGGCGGTCATGATGCTGTCCCCGAGATCGTCTCGCCGCGACATGCTCTCCGGTAATGGCAAGCGACCCGGAAACTCCGCATCGATCTGCCATCCGGAGTCCGGCCAGCGGGCCACACTCACAGGCGCCGTTCCATCATCAGACAAAATATGACCGGCAGCCCAAAAGTAACTTCCGCCGGAGGCATCCGGCTCAATCATGAAGCGACCGCCTTGGTTTGGAAACGCCTCGATCAGGCTCGAGGTCATTGCCACGTAGGGCGAAGCTGCTCCTTTTTCCCCATCGATCCCCACCTGCCAGCCGCCCGCCTTGGCCGCAAGCAATAGCGCGGAAGCAAACTGGGAACTCTCTTCAATGCTAACGCGACACCGTCCATTGATCGGCCCGCCTGCATGAATTGTCAGCGGCAATCGGTCATTACCGGAATCAATCCGATAACCCAACTCGCGAAGTGCCTGCAGCAATGCGGCCTGCGGGCGTTCGTGCATTCGAGTCACACCTTTGAGCCGGTACACCCCGCGCCCAAGACAAAGGAACGCTGTGAGAAAACGGGCGGCCGTCCCGGCGTTGCCTACGAACAACTCGAGCGGTTGCCCTGCTGTTCCACCGCTTGGGACCGCCTGCCCAAGACCAGTTACACGAATCGTGCGGTTACCGGATTCACCGGGGTCGGGCTGTACCTCAATTCGGTAGCCCAGCTTTTGCAGCGCCTCGACCATGACTTGCGTGTCTTCGCTCCACAGAGCGCCATCGAGCGTTACCTCGCCATCGGCCAAGGCTGCAAGGATGAGGGCGCGGTTTGTGATACTCTTCGAGCCGGGAACGGTGACCTCGACCTTCGGCGCAGAGGTGAGGGGCACGATCTCGATAAGGTCCGGCAACGGCATCTCAGTCTGCATCCGGCGCGCGCCATCCATCGCGCGCGCGCTTGGCCTCATCGAGCCATTTTTCGATCGCCCCACCGGAGTCCTCCGAGACTAGGGCGCGTAGCTGCTCCAGTTCGACGGAAAACTCATCGAGCACCGTGAGAATGGCATCGCGATTGGATCGGACAATGTCACGCCACATCACCGGCGAACCGGAGGCCAGGCGGGACATGTCGCGAAAACCGGTCGCGCAAAGTTGCTGTTGCAGTTCGCCGTGGCTTGGATCCAGCACACGCTTGGCCAAGGCCGATGCCAACAGGTGCGGCAGATGACTGCAACGAGCGACCAGTTGATCATGCTCGTCGGCCGACATCTCAACCGGCTCCGAGCCAAGGCTTTCCCAAAAATCGTTAACGGCATGAAGCGCCCCCGCATCGGTGTCCCTCGTCGGCGTGATCACACAAACCGCACCGTCAAAAAGATCTGCACGGGCAGCACTTGGCCCGGCCTGCGCGCTGCCGGCCATCGGGTGGCTGCCTACAAAATGCGCACCGACAGAGGCGGTCAATGGCGTCAATTCATCCACCAGTTGTCGCTTGGTGCTGCCCACATCGGTCACCAACGCCCCGTTTTTCAGGTGCGACAGCCAGCGCTTGGCCAAGCCGGCCATACTGGCCACCGGGGTACAGAGGACGACAACGTCTGCAGCGGCGATGGCTTCCGCCTCGTCAAGCGTCACCTCGTCGGCCACACCGAGAGCCTGACATTCACTCACACTCTCCTGCCGACGAACCAGTGCCGTCACGCGCTTGGCCAAGCTGCGTTCCTTCGCAGCCAAGCCGAGTGACCCGCCGAGGAGCCCAGCCCCGACGATGGTGAGTTTGTCCAATGACACACGCGCATTAAACCGGCGATGCCTTTCCGAGTCGAGCAGAGTCGGGAATTGCCATTAATTCGCAGCATAAAATTGACGGCACAGGGGTCGGGCTGATACACAACAAGCCCAGTTTACGTGTGCTGGGTTCGGCACACGCAAACTTCGATCCACGATGCCTGCAAAAAAGAAAGCCACCAAAAAAGTCGTTCGCAAAAAACCGAAGTTCCGCCGTGTCCTGCTGAAGATCAGCGGGGAAGTGCTCGGCGGGGAAACCGGCGGCATCTGCCCCGAGTCCGTCCATGACGTTGCGGCACAGGTGCGCGAAGTCGCACGGCTTGGTGTGCAGATCGGGGTTGTCGTTGGGGGAGGAAATATTTTTCGCGGACTGCAGGGCAGCGAGAAGGGGATCGAGCGGGTGACCGGCGACCAAATGGGCATGCTCGCCACGGTGATCAACTCCATGGCGCTGCAGGACGCGCTGGAAAAACAAGGCGTGCCGACCCGGGTCCAGTCCGCCATCACCATGTCACAGGTGGCCGAGCCGTTCATCCGCAGGAGGGCGGTGCGTCACCTCGAGAAAGGTCGCGTGGTCATCTTCGGAGGCGGCACTGGTAACCCGTACTGCTCTACCGACACAGCCGCCGCCCTGCGCGCCAACGAGATCGCCGCCGAAGTCATTCTCAAGGCCACCAAGGTCGATGGCATCTACGACAGCGACCCGATGAAAAACCCGA
>CAJXAU010000054.1 GCA_913050205.1 uncultured Verrucomicrobiota bacterium | reverse complement strand
CCAGATCCATCATCTCCAGCAGGTGCTTGGGATTGGTGTGAGACGTCCGCGCCACGAACGTGGCCCCGGCCGAGATGGCCAGTTTCATCGGGTTGATCGGCCGATCTAGCGCCCCCCAGTTGTCGGTCTTGCTCTTGAAACCAAGCGGAGACGTCGGGGAGGTTTGTTTCTTGGTCAGCCCGTAAACAAAGTTGTCCATGACCACGTAGGTCATTTTGACGTTCTTGCGGGCGGTGTGCATGAAGTGGTTGCCGCCGATCGAAAAGGCGTCCCCGTCGCCACCAAACGCAAATACGTGCAGATCCGGCCGCGACAACGACACGCCGCTGGCAAACGATAACGCGCGCCCGTGAATGTAGTGCGCGCCGTGCGCCTGTACGAAATATGGAAAACGGCTCGAGCAACCGATGCCAGCCACGGTGGTCACCTTCTCGTGGTGAATGTTCCGCTTCTGGATCAGTTTGTAATAAATCGCGAGCACGGAGAAGTCACCACAACCGGGACACCACGTTGGGTGATCGGCGGTGATCTCCTTCTTCGTTACCGGTTGGCGTTCCTCGGCGTCCTGCGGCGGGGGTTCCAATGTGGCACTGTCACTCATGGTACTGGAAAAATCAGGCGTTGGTTAATGCGGCGTCCGCGGTGCGGTGTTCGTTGACTCGGTCAAGAATCTCCCAAACTTTCCAACGCAGGGCATCGGTCTTGTTGATACCCTGGATGCGTGGATCAGCGAAACGCGCCCGGAGGACACCGGCCAATTGGCCGTAGCCGTGGACGCCGCCGTCGTTCATTTCGACGACATAGATTTTCTTGAACCGAGAAAAAATTTCCTTCAAGCCGTTTGGCAGCGGGCTGATGTGGCGCAGCTTGAGCGCCGAGATGGCCTGTCCGTTGTTTCCGGATTTTTCGACCGCTTCGTACAACGGTCCGGTGGTGGAGCCCCAGCCCACAACGAGCACTTCGCCGGAATCGGCACCGTAGACCTCGGGGATAGGCAATTCGTCGGCCAGCGCATTGAGCTTGTTTCGGCGCTTATGCGTCATGCCCTCGTGCAGATCCGGAGACGCGCTGGGATGCCCCCACTCGTCGTGTTCCAGACCGGTCACCACCGGGTATCGGCCGTCCTCGATCCGGGTCCCCGGCGCGCGATGCCGGCTCGCGCCGGTTTTCGTCTCAAGATCGTAAGGCTTGTGGGTTGGGGTCGGGGTCAGGTCCGGGGTCAGGTCTTGGCAAATTTCCTCCAGCTTCGGCTCATCGAACGCCTCGATCCGGGTCGCGATGGCCTGATCACTCAATAGCATGACCGGTACGCTATATCGGCGGGCAATGTCCACCGCCTCCATCGCCGTGTAAAAACAATCCTCCACGTTGGCAGCAGCCAACACAACGCGCGGGGAGTCGCCGTGTCCGCCGTAGCAGGCGATGTTCAGGTCAGACTGCTCGACGTTCGTAGGCAGACCTGTGGACGGGCCGCCACGCTGGATGTCCACCACCACCAAAGGCACCTCCGCCATCACCGCCCAGCCGATTGCCTCCGTCTTCAGCGAAATGCCGGGGCCACTCGACCCGGTCACCGCCACGCGACCGCCGTAGCTGGCACCAATCGCCATCGACACGGACGCGATCTCGTCCTCGCACTGGATGAACGATCCGCCGTACTTCGGCAGTTCGCGTCGAAGCAGCTCCATAATGTCAGACCAGGGTGTGATCGGGTAACCGGCACCGAACCGGACACCGGCCGCGATCAGGCCGTAGCCAATCGCCTCGTTGCCGGACATCACCACCTGATTCGAGCGATCCACCTCGCTCTTGGTGAAATGAAACAAGTTCGTGATGTCGTCAGACTGATAGCGGTACCCGGACTGAAACGCGTCCATGGCAGTTTTCACCACGCTCTCGCCCTTGGCCGCGAAACGCTCGTTGATCAGCCGCTCGAGTTTTTCGAGGTTGAGGTTGAACATCCGGCCGATCAACCCAAGCGCATAAATGTTTTTCCCCTTGTCACGGGCCGTGCCGCCGATCGCCTCAACAGTCAGGCTGGAGATGGCGATCCCGATGTGGCGGAACTTTTCAAGCCACTCCTCATTTGGTTCAACGTGGTCGCTGTCGTAAACCACGATGCCGCCCTCACGAAGGTTGCTGATGTGGTTTTCGTAGGAATGCTGGTAAAACGCCAGCAGCACGTCGGCCTCATCCCCGGCACTGAGGACATCTCCCGAGCCAAGGCGAACCTGAAAAATGGACGGGCCGCCGGAGATGGTCGAGGGGATGGTCATCATCGTCATGACCTCCTGCTCACTGCGACCGGCCAGACGGGCCAAAAAGCCACCGATGGATTGAATGCCGTCCTGAGAATTGCCGGCGATGCGAATTACCGCCTCAGAAATATGGGAAGCCTGGGAGCCACTCCCAGAATCATCCCCCGTAACTGCCGTTTGGCTCATTGAAAAAAATGGATTATTTCGATCAAAACGCCCCCAGATTCCGGGAGCGCCGCCGGCGAAAGTAGCACCGCCTTTTCCGGTGTCAATCGATTATGGCGATTGATGAAAAAAATTGTATCCGCACCGCCCACACGACCTTATCCGGCCAACTCCCCCCGAATCAGTCCCATCAACTCGTCGTACTTCTCAGCGGATCGGAATTGTGGGAACTCCGCCTTTACATTATCCGGCGAGCGGAACAGGAAACCGGTGTCCGCCTCGCCCAGCATGGTCGTGTCATTGTATGAGTCTCCGGCGGCGATCACCCGGTAATTCAGGCTGCGAAAAGCCGCCACCGCCTTGCGTTTCTGATCCGGCTGGCGCAGCCGGTAATGGGCCACCCGCCCTTCCCCGTCGATCTCCAAGTCGTGGCAAAAAATCGTCGGCCAGGCGAGCTGCTCCATCAGTGGCTTGGCGAACTCCAAAAAAGTATCCGACAGGATCACCACCTGCGTGATCGACCGCAACTCATCGAGGAAAGCCTTCGCCCCCTCAAGCGGCGACAGTGTGCCGATCACCTCCTGAATATCCGCCAACTTCAGCCCGTTTTCATTCAGGATCGCGAGCCGCCCAGTCATCAACTCATCGTAATCCGGGATGTCGCGAGTCGTCAGCTTGAGCTTCTCAATTCCGGTCTTCTCGGCGAACGCGATCCAGATCTCCGGCACAAGCACGCCCTCGAGATCCAGTGTGACTATGGTTTGCTGCTTCATGTTTTTATGCGCCCCCTTAGCAGGAATGGCGCGGACTGTTTTCCGTGCCACTGCGGGATCAATCAAGTCCAATCGCGCCTGGCCAAGTGATGCTCGGTAACTTCGCCCTTGAAACTTCAGTGTGCTGCGGGTAGCTCAGGCCGTGTGGTTCTGTTGGTGGACATTGGCAACACGCACACGCACGCCGCGGCGGCGGACAACTCCCGCGTGGTGGCCGACGTAACATTCCCGAGCGATGCCCTCGCGCTTGGCCAAGCGGAATTGCACTTGGCCAGATTGCTGCGCTTTGCCAAGCGCACCTCCTTCGTCGGCGCCGTTTTTTGTAGCGTCGTGCCAAAGCTGAACACCCCTCTGAAGCAACTGCTCCGCACGCAGTGGAACTGCCCAGCGCTGCAACTCACGCCAAAGACCGTGGTCGGCATCGGGATCGATTATCCCAAGCCGGGAACAATAGGCGCAGACCGTCTGGCGAACGCCATCGCTGCACAGGCACGATTCGGCAGCCCGGTGGTCGTGGTAGACTTCGGCACCGCAGTGACGTTTGACGTCGTCGATGCCAAACAAAACTACACCGGTGGCATCATTGCGCCCGGCCTCGCCGCGATGACCGATTATCTGCACGATAAAACCGCGCTACTACCACGCATCCGGATCGCCGAACCGAAAACGATCGTTGGCAAAAACACGGAACAGGCGATGTTAAGCGGTGCCGTGCTGGGCTATCGCGGGCTGATCGCCGAGCTGCTCGCACAATTGAAAAAAGAATTGGGCGCCCGAAAACTCCCGGTGGTGGCAACCGGCGGCTACGCCTCGTTGATGGCGGAAAAGATGCCGACCATCCGGCACGTCGATCCGTTGCTCACGGTGGAGGGGCTGCGGTTGGTCGGTCAGGCGCACCGTCCGGCGTGGTGGCAGACTTAAACTCGATCGACTCCGCCACGCGCAACTTCGGGTTCAACAACTTTCGCGCTCGATCAAACGCATCCCGCCCCTCCTCCGCCTTGCCAAAGGCATTGTACAACACGCCAAGATTGTGCCACGCCTCACCGAAATTGTGGTCGGCCTCAACCGCCTTGCGGTACGAGCGCAGCTTCTCCTGCGGATTGCCAAGTTTGCCCTGCAACACACCAAGGTTAAACCAAGCCTTGGCGAACTTTGGTGAGAGGATCAGCGCCTGTTTGTATGCGTGAATCGCCTCGGCGTCCTGCTCCTGACGCGCCCGGGCCACGCCAAGGTTATACCACGCCTCCGCATATTTCGGGGCGATGTCGATCGCCTTTCGATACGCCTCAAGCTCCTCATCATGCTGCTGCATCTGGCCCAGCGCCGCACCGAGATTGATCCACGCCTTGGCATCACGCTCGTCGATTTCCACCACGCGGCGGCACAACTCAAGCGCCACCTCCGGGGCGGCACCCTGCAACGCCTTGGCAGCGAGGTTGCGATGATAACTCTTGAACGATTCCTCAAACGCCTGCCGCGCCTCCGCCTCGCGAGCCTCCTTCTCGTGTGTCAGGCCGACGTTGAACCACGCACGCGCATCGTCGGTCGCCATGCGAACCGTGTTGCGGTAGGCGGCGAATGCGTTTTGTTGCTGAAGATTGATCGGGCGATCCGGCGTGGCATCCGGGTTCTCGTAAGAGTTGGGCAGCGAGTCACGCAACTGCAGCGCGATTGCATCCGACTCCCCGCCAAGCGCCTGCCGAAACGCCAGCAATGCCTCATCGCGGCGGCCACTGAGCCAAAACTCCACGCTGACCTGATGCAATTCAGCCGCCTCGGCATTGTCCGGTGTCCCTGCCATAAAGCCTCGGTGTTTTTCTAGGGAGCCAACCAAGTGGCGGCAAGGTTTTTTGCGGCAGGGATTGACCTTGGCCAAGCGCTGGCGGACGCTCCCTGCGACATGGCAGCCAATGCTGAATTGATTGTGAACGAGGGCGACACGGCACCGGACTTCACCGCGCCCACGAGTGGCGGCGGCGAGGTTTCGCTGGGCCAGTTTCGCGGCCAAACGGTCGTGCTCTATTTTTATCCAAAAGACAACACGCCCGGCTGCAACAAGGAAGCGTGCGGATTCCGCGACGCCCATGAGGCGATCACTTCGAACAATGCGGTCGTACTCGGGGTCAGCGCGGACTCGGCGGCGAAACACGACAAGTTCATTGAGAAGTTTGGTCTCCCATTCACGTTGATCGCCGATGAAGACAAGTCCATCTGCGAAGCCTATGGCGTGTGGGGGCAGAAAAAATTCATGGGGCGAACCTTCCTTGGCATCAAGCGGATGACTTTTCTAATCGACGCCAACGGAGTCGTCCAAAAAGTCTGGCCCAAGGTCAAAGTCGCCAACCACGCCAACGAAGTGTTGGAAGCACTGAGCGATCTGGGTGGTTGAATTGGGTGAATTAACCGCGCTTGGCCAAGCGCTCTCCCGCCTCAGACGCGAGTGATTTTTTCCAACTCACGGAGGCGTTTGTTGATCTCGGTGCGTGTGGTCTTAGTCGTGCGGTTCAACCCAAAACCCTCGCAGCAAAACGAGGCTACAACGCTTCCGTAAAGGATCGCCTTGCGAATGTTGGCATCGATCGAGCCACCGGTTTTCGTAAGGTAACCGACCATTGCACCGACGAATGAATCCCCGGCCCCGGTCGGATCCTCCACCTTCGACAGCGGAAATGCCGGCGCGACAAACAGCCCTTTTTTCGACGAAAGAATCGCCCCGTGTTCGCCCTTTTTAACGATCACATATTTCGGGCCGAGTTTGTGTAGTTTGGGGAGTGCGGACACCACGTTGTCGTCGCCGGTCAACTGCCGGGCCTCGCTGTCGTTGAGTACCAGCATGTCCACGCGCTTGAGGAGACTGCGCAGGTCGTTCATCGCGATGTTCATCCACAGGTCCATCGTGTCCGCCACGATGAACTTTGGCTTGTCGAGCTGGTCGATAATTGCCTCCTGGGCGCCAGGCGGGTTATTGGCGAGCAGAACGTATTTCGCCTTGCGATGCGCCGCCGGCAACACCGGCGAATACCCCTCGACCACTCCCATCTCCGTGCTGAGCGTGCGGCGGTTGTTCATGTTCACCTCATACTCGCCAGCCCAGTGGAAAGTCTTGCCCTCGCGCACCTTCAGGCCCTTGAGGTTCACTTTGTGTTTGTTGAACAGCGTAATGTACTTGCGCGGAAAATCCGTGCCGACCACGCCGATCAACTTGGGAGATGCAAAGAAGCTCGCCGCCACCGCGGCGTGACTACCGGAGCCACCCAGCAGGCGGGGGTTCTTTTTCTTCGGTGTGCTGATCGAGTCCAGCGCGGTGGAACCAAAAACAAGTAGGCTCATGTCGTGAATTCAGTTGAGGGGAAGTCCCGGTTAACCGGGCGAGGAGAGTAGACGCTCCTTGAAGGCACGACAAGCATCGGCCACGTCTGGCGCGCGCAGGATGGCCGAAACGATGCAAACCCGGCTCGCCCCGGCGGCGATCACATCAGCGAGATTCTCCTCGTTGATTCCACCGATCGCGAACCACGGCCGGTCGATGTTTGCCGCCGCCCAGCGGACATACTCCAGCGTGACGGCGGGCCGGCCCGGCTTGGTCGGCGTGGCAAACACCGGGCCGATTGCCACGTAATCCGCCCCCGCATCACAGGCACGCTTGGCTTGATCCGGCGCGTGAGTGCTCAGGCCAAGCTCGAGCGTCGTGCCGTCTGGTTTGACCTCATCGACCTGCCGGTGCCCGGCGTCGAAAAAATCCTCCTGCCCCAAGTGCGCCGTGGGTGCGCCCGCCTCGGCGGCAATCTCGGGATGATCGTTGACCACCAGCCGCACCCCGGCGTCGGCCATGACCGGAGCCAAGCGCTTGGCCAAGCGCGCCACCTCGGCGCTGTCCCAGTCCTTCGCGCGAAGCTGAACGAGATCCGCCCCTCCCTCGCAGAGCTGGCGGCCAATCTCGACTGGGTCGCGCCCGTCGAGATAGGCCGAGTCCACGAACGCATACAGCAAACAATC
Source organism: uncultured Verrucomicrobiota bacterium (assembly GCA_913050205.1). GTDB lineage: Bacteria > Verrucomicrobiota > Verrucomicrobiia > Limisphaerales > UBA1096 > UBA1096. Next base: position 1,089 of record CAJXAU010000054.1, on the reverse strand, counting down.
CGCCAGCGACTTCATCAAAACTACTTGGCCTCCTCGACGCGATACAGGTGGCCGCCGGTGCGCATGATAAATGCATCGCCATCGACTGCCGGCGTCGCCATGAACGGCTGCTTGGCCAGGGCATTACTCGCGATGACTTCGAGCTTGCGAGTCGGCCGGATCACCGTGGTCAACCCCTCCTCATTGAACAAATAAATCCGTCCCTCGGCGTAGATTGGCGATGCCGAGTACGCGCCCTTAAGCCGCTCCTTCCAGACGACTTCGCCAGTCTTGGCCTCGAGACAGGTCGCGATACCGCCGCGATTCACAACAAACAATAGGTCGCCCACCAACAACGGCGAGCATCGCTGCGGCATGCTGCGGATCGACTTCCACTTAATGTGCGTGTCGGTCACGTCACCGTTGCCGTCTAGACGGATGGCCCACAACTCCGGTCGGTCACGATCCACCGTGGCAAACACAAGCCCATGGCCTGACACCGGTCGCGGCGCCACGGACCATCCCCGATGTCGCACGTGCCAAAGCTCTCTTCCGGTTTCCGGATCGTAGGCGTACAGGCCGCGGCCTGCTGGGCTAACGAGTTGCTGTCCCTCACCCCTCGGCACCAGCGCCGGCATGCAGTATGCCTTCCGGTGGTGAATGGGAAACGAGGAGTAATCGAGCGAGCGCGGCGTTTTCCAAATCGTCTTCCCCGTAGCGATATCCAACGCGATGATGTACTGCACGTCTCGGCCGTCCACATGCACCACAAACTTGTCCCCGATCAGCGTTGGCGAACTGGCCGGGCCGGCACCCGTCTCGTGGTCGCAATTTAGGTCGCGCCGCTTCCACAACACCCTGCCGCTGGCGGTATCGAGACAGGCCGTGCCATAGGTGCCAAAGTGCAGCACCACGCGGCCGTCGGTGATCACCGGCGTGGGCGTCGCGTAGGTGTTGTCCTTCGTGATCCGCATCGGCTTGGCCACATCGAACAAATGCAAATCGTGAATAAGTTTTCCGGTGTCCTTGTCCACGCAAATGGCGAACAACTTTCGCCCGTCAGCCGTGGCCGTGGTCAGCCAAACCTGATTGCCCCAGATCACTGGAGAC
>CAJXAU010000053.1 GCA_913050205.1 uncultured Verrucomicrobiota bacterium | reverse complement strand
GCCAGCGTAATGCCGAACATCACCAACCCCACCACCAGCGCTGCGGCCACCACCAATCCGGAGACCACTGCGTTGGCTGTGTACCACATTTCTTTTTCGCCCTCGGTTTTCTCCTTGTGCTTGAAGAGAGGGATGAACGCCGCGGTGAGTGCGCCCTCGCCGAGAAGCCGCCGAAAAAGGTTTGGAATCTGAAACGCGTAGACGAACGCACTGGCAACCGGGCCATCCCCCATAAACCGCGCGTACACCATCACACGCACCATGCCGAGCAGCCGGCTGAGCAGCGTGGCCCCGGCCATCGCGCCGGAGGATTTGAGCATATCAGACAACGCGGCGCAGGCTAGGCGCAAACCGTCGATGAGTCGAGGGGCGATGATTTGCACCAGAAGAGCAACTGTAGTTTTTTGACCACCTTGCAAAAAACCTCCTCAAATCTGCCGTAAAAAATAAACCACCATCCAAACGCCGACCCATGTATTAACAACTCTAAATCACTTATGGAAAGTATGTTAAATCAAATTCAATTTCCGCTTGGCACAGGACTTGCCATCATTTTGTCCGCTTGAGCTAAGTGCCGCGCAACAAACGGGTTGTGACCGCACCACCGCTTGCAACCAGAATTAGACATGAAGAAAATCGAAGCAGTCATCAAACCGTTCAAACTGGACGAAGTTCGCGACGCGCTGGCGGAAGTCGGCGTGGAAGGCATGACCGTATCCGAGGTCAAGGGCTTTGGCCGGCAAAAGGGTCACACAGAGATTTATCGGGGTAGTGAATACACCGTCGACTTTTTGCCAAAAATCAAACTGGAGGTGGTCGTCGCCGACGAAAGTGCCGACGCTTGCGTCGGTGCGATCACCAAGGCGGCCAACACTGGCAAGATCGGGGACGGCAAACTTTTCGTCACCAACGTCGAGGATGCCATCCGCATTCGAACCGAGGAAAAAGGCGAGGAAGCACTTTAACCGGAGGGACTCACCTCATGACAAAAAGGGAGCCTAGTTGGCTCCCTTTTTTTGTCGCTTGGCCAAGCGCTTGGCCGTTACTCGTACGAGAGGATTACCTTGCCATCAGCCAGGCGGATGTCAGTGATCTTCGCGGCGACACCGCTCAGTCGATAAAACTGGGTTGACCCCGCTTGGCCAAGCGTGATCGTCTTGGCTGCCTCGTCGATGCTCGCGCCGGAGTCCGTCTTGTACGGCCCCTGCACCGAGTCGCTGACCTGCAATTCGATTATCGGTTTTTCGTACCGGACGAAGACCAGATAATTCTGCTTCAGGTACTGGTCGTTCGCATCGGTGGTGTGTTGCACCAACCGCAGCGTGTCCTTGCCGCCCAGGCTCAGTACGACTGGCTCAGTTCCGTCCTCATTGGTAAGGAGGACGTTGCGGTATTCCACGCCTGACTCGCTCCCGATGAAGCTGCCAAGCACCTCGGTGGTTTGGTCTTCCTCATCCGTGGCGCCGGTGACCCGTTCCAGAGTCGCGACAGCCTTTTCGATGGAGAATTGAGCCTGGCGCAGGTACACGATGAAGTCTCCCTTGGGAAACGTCCGAGTGTAGTTCAACCATTCGCCTTCCTCAATCTCGGCAATGCCGTAGTCGTACACACCCTTATCCTTGCCGCCCGCACTGATGAACGGTTCCCGATCCAGATCCAGCGCCGGTGCGGTGGACACCCCATCCTCAGGACGATACCGGTGTGTGGCAGATTGAGGGATTTCATTCTTGTCAAAGTAATCGATGTCCAGAGAGCCTTCCGTGGCAATGTATGCGTTGTCATCCCAGTTGAGCCAATTATCCTCGTCCAACTCGGGGATCACCACCGGTTCATCGAGGTATTCGCCCGCATTGAAGTTGTAATCCTCCACCTCGATCACGAAGCTGCCCTTGTCCAGCGTGTCAAAAAACAGGTCCCGTGTTTCCGTTTCACCCTCGGAATCTTCCGCCGCCAAGACAGCATGATAGGTTTGGTTGGCGCGCAAACCACCGAGAGTAACGGTGCGCGACTTGTCCTCGCCCGTGACCTTGAGGCCGTTGGCCGAGGTAAATTCCACACCATTTAGGGTGACCCGAATGGCGCCGGGATCAAGCGGTTGATCGTCGGTAACCACAAATGAAATCTCCGTCGAAGCCGGGAGAAACGGGCTGGAAGTCACCGGCAAAACGTCGGAGATCACCGGCAATTGATTACGTTGGCTGGCACCAAATACTGAGAAACGGGCGTTGTCCACCGTCACGGAGGAGGCGGGCAGCGATCCCCCAGTATCGTTATGGTACAGAAGCAACACGAACTTGCCGGGCTTGTTGATAAAGCTGGCCGCCGGACTGTCATCCCCCGTGTCGAGATCCTCCGCCTCGATGGTGTCGATAACAGTCTTTTCGCTAACCAACGCGTTATCATTCTCGATGTCAAACACGCGCGTGGTCACCTCCACGCTTTCGCCCCTGCCGGTCAGGGTCAAGGTGAGCGTGATGTTGTCCGGCACGTCCAGCCAGTCACCCTCGGTGAGGTCATAGAAATACTTATTCAACCCCTTGGCCAAAAGAATGTCGGTGTCGTCCTTGGCCAAACTATAACCGCTGAGCTTGCTCACCGGCGTCTCATTAGGGATGAATGACAACACCAAAAAGGCGTTGGATTGATTAGCCTCAATCAAGTCCACACTGAACTCGACCGTGACGCCATCCTCAATGGTGAAGGTCTTTTCCTTGTGAGTGGCCGCGACAAAAAACTGCTGCCCGGTGGGCTTGTGCATGCCGATCGTGAACTGGCCGCCCTTCTCCTTGAAATAGCCGTTGCCGGTTCCAAAGTCGAACTTCTCCCAGCCCTTGACCTTGTTGTCATCGAAGTCATCGATTGTCGCGCTCTCGTACTGGAACACCTTGGCGTTATCGAGGGTGATCGACGAAGCCGGCAGTCCCCCCCCGGTGTCGTTATGGTATAGCAGCAGTGCAAAGTTTCCGGGCTTGTCGATGAAGCTGGCCGCCGGGCTGTCGTCTCCCGTGTCGAGATCCTCCGCCTTGGCGGTATCGACTACGGTCTTTTCAAACAACAACGCGTTGTCGTTCTCGATGTCGTAAATGCGTGTCGTCACCTCCACACTGCTCCCTTTGCCGGTCAGGGTCAGGCTGAGTGTGATATTATCCGGCACGTCCAGCCAGTCTCCCTCGGTAATGTCGTAAAAGTACTTGTTCAATCCCTTGGCCAAAAGAATGTCGCTGTCGTCCTTCGCCACGCTGTAGCCGCTGAGTTTGCTCACTGGTGTATCGCTGGGAATGAACGACAACACTGCAAAGGCGTTGGACTGGTTAGCCTCGATCAGATCCACTCGAAACTCCACCGTGACGCCGTCAGTTACGGTGAATTTTTCGGCCTTGTGGGTGGCCGCAACGAAAAACGGCTGTCCAGTGGGCTTATGCATGCCGATCGTGAACTGGCCACCTTTCTCCTTAAAATAGCCGTTTCCAGTACCAAAATCGAACTTCTCCCAGCCCTTGACCTTGTTGTCATCAAAGTCGTCGATCACTTTGGCTTGGGCTGTTTGGTTCAGGGATAACAGCAGTGCCGCGAGAATTGCGAAACTGCTCCGCGTGGGTTTTTGGATGATCCTTTTCATCGGTTTAGGGTCGTTGGGAACTAGGAGTCTCTGCCCAATTTAGAGGAGCGTCAACCTCGAAACCCAACGCCAATTCGCTTGGCCAAGCGCGGGCAGCGTGGCACGCTTGGCCAAGTTTTTAACCCTGCATTCCTGTAAATAATCATGAAATCTCCACTCAATCGTCGCCGGTTTATCGCACAATCCACCGCCGCCGTAACTGCCGCCAGCTTGGCCAAGCGCAACTCGATCCGGGCCGCCAACAAGGCCAACAACACGCTACGCGTCGGCGTGATGGGACTCGGTCGCGGCATGGCGCACGTAAACAATTTCCTCAAAATCTCCGATGTCGAGGTCGCCTACGTTTGTGACGTGGACGACAACCGCACGGCCAACGCGCTCGCCACGGTGACAAAAAAACAGGCCGCCCCGTGCCGCGGCATCAGCGACCTGCGACGCATGCTGGAGGATCCCCATCTCGACGCCATCGCCATCGCAGCACCCAACTTTTGGCACGCCCCGGCAACCATTCTCGGTTGTCAGGCAGGCAAACATGTCTACGTGGAAAAACCGGGCAGCCACAACGCCGCCGAGGCCGGGCTCATGGTGGCGGCGGCACGCAAACATAAGCGCCACGTCCAAATGGGAAACCAACGCCGAAGCTACCCGGTAGTAATGGAGGCGATGCAGCGGCTTCGCGAAGGGGCAATCGGGAAAGTGCTCTCGGCGCGCACGTTTTATACCAGCAGCCGCGGCTCAATCGGCAGAGGCAAACCAGCGGCCATACCCAAGCACCTCAACTATGACCTGTGGCAGGGGCCGGCACCGGAGCGTCCGTATAAGGACAACCTCATCCCGTACAATTGGCATTGGCACTGGCACTACGGCGGTGGCGAGATGGCCAACAACGGCGTCCACGCCCTCGACCTCGCGCGATGGGGGCTGGGGGTCGATCTCCCCAACCGTATCACCTACGGCGGTGCGCGTTACCACTTTGACGATGATCAGGAAACTCCCGATACCGGCATGGCCACTTTCGACTTTGGTCACTGCGGCGCGATGTGGGATCAAAGCAGCTGCAACCGGCGCAGAGGCGAGGCACCTCCATTCGTCGCGTTTTACGGCGAAGGCGGTGTCCTCTCCTGCACCACCGGGAACAATTTCACGATCCACGACCTGAATGGCAAGGAACTGGAAACCAAGTCAGCGCCCGGCAATGACACGCCGCACTTCACCAACTTCGTGAACGCCATTCGGCATGGGGAAAAACTCAACTCGGAGATCGGCGATGCGCAGGTCAGCACCCTGCTCTGTCACTTGGCCAACATGGCGTGGAGGACCAACAGCACGGTTGAGTTTGACCCGGTCAAGCGGCAGATCATCAACAACCCGGCGGCGGAGAAACTCTGGTCGCGTGAGTACCGACCCGGCTGGGAACCGGAGGTGTAACTCGCAAACCAAGCGCTTGGCCAAGCGCTATTTGGCCCGGTCAAACGTGTAACCCGTTCCAACGATTGGCTTGTTGATCAATGCCGGCGCCACGTGTAGGTCTGAAAAAAGGGCAACCCATTTTTTCTGACCCGGCCAATGCCAGTCGAACCCGCTGAAGGATACCTTGTCCATCCGGTATCCCCAGCCGGCTACGTTTGCTCCGCCCTCGGACAACACAAGGAAACGGCTCACATCCCGCACCTCGCCCAATCGTATGCAGTATGTGTTGTTCTTTTTGACGACCGTGTTGAAATTCGGGTGGGTGTTGGACTGGTAAGAGGAACCCATGTGATCGTAAAGCGACTGATTTTTCATCTGCGGTAGTGTGTACATTACCTGTTTGTTAGACGCCTCGTCGCTCGGACACTTGGCCACAGCCACCTCGGTCGAACCCTTCTCATAGTCTCCAAGGTAGAGATTTAGATACCGCTCGTCAGCGGTGAGATGCCCGTATCCGGGATGAGGCCGCCCGTTGGGCAGCCTGCCCGGTTTACCAAGCCAACCGGTGGTCGTCCGTGAAGTGCCGTTGGGCAAAACCTTGGGAGGGAACTCATCATTAAAATCCCCGAAGTACATGCCCAACGCCAGGCCGGCCTGTTTCATGTTGCTGGTACAGAGGGCAGACTTGGCCTGTTCCTTGGCCTTGGCCAACGCCGGCAAAAGCAGGCTTGCCAGAATGGCGATGATCGCAATGACCACCAGTAATTCGATCAGGGTGAAGCCGCGTTGAATCTGCCTCGCAATTAATGATGATGTTTTCATTCTATCGCTCGCTTTAGACTATTGAGCACGCACCCGGAAGAACAACCGGCTGGCGTCTTCGGTGATGTTGACCGGGATCCACAGTTCTCCGGTCTCGTTGGTGTACGTCTGCAAATCGATCCACTTGCCCAAGTTCTCGGAATACTGCAGCACGACTTTGCCGCCCTTGTCGCCCTTGACGAGGAAACGAAATTGGCCAGCCTCAGTTACCTGCGCTGCGGAGAGTATCGGGGCAGTCGGGTCAACAGGATCCACCGGTTCGACGAAGCCGTACTTCACTCCAAGATGCTGAATAACCGCCTGATTTTCGTCCGTAGCGAGTGCGCGATTGTACACCAACAACTCGGCGATCTCGCCGCCAAACGCCAGTTTCGGTACTGCGCCCACGGTTAATACGCCCGTGGCATCGACCTCCAGCGAATCACCAAACTCGCCCGTCTCAATTGCCTCCCCGTCTACCTTCACAGTCGACAAGTTTCCGGCCCGGGCAAACTCCAACAAGTGCCATTCATCATCCCAGCCTGCAGGTTGATCAGTGCTGATCCGTCCTCCCTCCGAGGCGTGGCCGTAGTCGATAAGGAACTTGTTGTTGTAACTCGTCAGTAACGCCATGTGGTTTTTGTAGTTCGGTGCCTCCCAAGCCACGATGGTGTTCACTTTGCTCTGCCACTTTTGTCGCACCACCGCGAACACGCTCACCTCATCCGCCGACAGCAGGTCGTTTCCTGCGACGTTAGCTCGCGAAAGAACATCGTCCTCACCGTCAAATAGCACAGCCGCTTTTTTATTTATGGCGTCGGTGACCAGTTTCGGCTGCAGCGAAGCCTCTGTCTGGCCAATGTCGTGACCAAAATGGGTCTGGTCTCCCCAGACACTGACCACACCATCCGCACCGGTGGCCACGCCACTGCCGGCATCCAGCCACAATCGCAGGCCATCGATCGGTACCGGTGTTGTGTCGTAAGCTGCGACGGACACCGTCACCTCGGTGATGGCTCCGTCGTTGTCAGTCGCTCTTACCACCAGCGTGTGCAAGCCCGGCTTGGCCAAGCTCCAGTCCAGTTCGTACGGCGCTTCGCTCCGCTTGGCCAAGCTCTCGTCTCCCGACAAAAACTCAACCCCGGTCACCTCGCCATCGCTGTCCGATGCCGTGACACTCACCTTCAGCGTCGCCCCAACGCTCACGCCTTTTCCTGCAGCGGGTGATGTGACAACCACCTCCGGCCCGACATTCGGCGGCAACACGGTGACACTCACGACTGACGAGATTGTTTCCCCGTCGCGATTGTCCACCGCCACGGCGGTCAGCAAATGTTCACCCTCACTGTCCGGGGTCCACACCAGTTCAAACGGCGCACTCTCATCCGTGCCGAGGGTTTTACCACCGCTGAAAAACAGCACTTTGGCCACGGCCCCATCCTCATCGGCTGCATCAGCACCAAGCGTTAGAGCGTTCCCCTGCTTCACCATCGTGCCCGCGACGGGCTTTGTCAGTGCCACGGTTGGCAATTTATTTTCGGTCACAAACAGTCCATACCGCGCCCCAAGGTAGCTCCGCACGCCGTCGCGTTCGGCACCAGCCAACGCCCGGTTGTAAACCAGCAACTCGGCGATCTCTCCGCCAAACGCCAGCTTCGGCACCGCGCCCACGCTCAGGGTTCCGGCCGTGTCCACCTCCAGCGAGTCTCCAAACTCTCCCAACTCGACAGTCGCACTTTCAACCTGCGCGCTGGCCTCGACACCGTTCCGAACAAATTCCAACACATGCCACGTATCGTCCCAGCCTTCCGGCTGATCGGCACTGACCCGGCCGCCCTCCGAGGCGTGGCCGTAGTCGATCAGGAATTTGTTATTGTAGCTCGTCAGCAGCGCCATGTGATTTTTGTAGTTTGGTGCCTCCCATGCCACCACAGTGTTCACCTTGCTCTGCCACTTTTGGCGAACGACTGCAAACACACTCACTTCGTTGGCAGAAAGCAGATCAGCGCCGGCTACATCCGCCCGGGCCAGCACATCGTCCTCACCGTCGAAAAGCAGCGCCGGCTTGCCGTTCACTGCATCGGCGACCAATGTCGGCTGCAGCCCCAGCTCCGCTTGGCCAACGTCGTGACTGAAGTGACTTTGATCTGCCCAAGCGCTGACCACTCCGGCCTCGCTTACAGTCAATTCTTCAGAAGCATTGAGCCAGAGCCTCAAGCCATCGACTGGTACTGGAGACTCTCCGTAAGCCGCCACGGTCACGCTTGTCTGGGTGACGGCGCCGTCGTTGTCGGTCGCCTTCACCGTCAGCGTGTGCAGTCCCGGCTTGGCCAAGCTCCAGTCCAGTTCGTACGGCGCTTCGCTCCGCTTGGCCAAGCTCTCGTCTCCCGACAAAAACTCAACCCCGGTCACCTCGCCATCGCTGTCCGATGCTGTCACACTCACCTTCAACGCCGATCCAACGCTCACGCCCTTGCCGGCAAGGGGCGACGTGACGACCACGTCCGGC
>CAJXAU010000052.1 GCA_913050205.1 uncultured Verrucomicrobiota bacterium | reverse complement strand
CGGATTCGCCGCTGAGTCGACCAAGTCCAACGCAAAACCAGCCAAGAAAAACAAATCAGCCGTGAGCGCAACGAAGTCATTTGAACCCACGACCAAGCCGAAGAAAACCGGGGTGGTCACACTGGGCGCCGGTTGTTTCTGGTGCGTGGAGGCGGTGTATCAGCGGATTGAAGGCATCACCAAAGTGACCTCCGGCTACATGGGCGGCAAGATCCCGAACCCGACCTACGAGCAGATTTGTACCGGCCGCACCGGCCATGCCGAGGTGGTCAAGGTGGAGTATGATCCGGCCAAGATTTCATTGGAAAAAGTGCTCGCTGTTTTCTGGAAGGCACACGACCCGACCACGCTCAACCGGCAGGGTGCCGACATTGGCACCCAGTATCGCTCGGCGATTTTTTTCCACAGCGAGGCCGACAAGGCCGTGGCTGTGAAATCCAAAAAGGCGGCCAACGCCTCCGGTGAATTTCGCCGGCCGATCGTGACGGAGATCACCAAGGCGGCGACGTTTTACAAGGCCGAGGAGTATCACCAGAACTACTTCAACTTGAACTCGAACGCGCCCTACTGCCGCGCAGTCATCTGGCCCAAGCTGCTCAAGCTCGGGCTGAAGTTCAAAAAATAATCCAAACTCCATTCAGATAACATGACCCGCTTGTCAGCTATCATGCTGTCCGGTTTGTTGTTCGCCGGCGCGGCAACAGCCAAGGACGTGGCTCCGTACGGTTTCAAACAATTCTTCGATCCGGACCGACTCATCCGTGTCGACCTGAAGGTGCAGCCGGAGGACTGGGACCGAATGCGCAAACAACATCGGTTGCTGGTGAAGACGTTGCGCACGGACATCCCGCCGACCGATCAGGAAAAACCGTTCGACTATGTGCCGGCCCAAATGATGATCGACGGAACACGGGTCGGCAAAGTGGCGATTCGGAAGAAGGGCTTCGTGGGATCGCTGGATGCGGAGCGGCCGTCGTTGAAAATCCAGATCGACCGGTTTGATAAAAAGAAGATGTTTGCCGGCGTCGACACGCTCACGCTGAACAACAACCGGCAGGACGGTTCGCGTGTGCACCAGCTTATTGGGTATCAACTTTTCCGTGCGGCGGGGTTGCCGGCGTCGCACTGCAATCTGGCGCACGTCACCGTGAACGGTAAATCGCTTGGCATATATTCCAACGTCGAGTCGCTCGATAAACACCTCTTTCGTCGGGCATTCAAGAGCGCCAAGGGCACGCTGTACGAGGGCACGGTTTGCGATTTTCGTCTGCCAGTGTTGGTGCGGTTCGAGCGTAAGTTTGGCTCCGCCAAGGCGGATGACATCCTGCGCAAGGCCAGCGAAGCGCTGAAGTCCGGTGATGAAAAACTGCTCAAGGAGTTGGGCAAGTACCTGGACATGGATCGCTTTTTCAAGTTTTGGGCGCTGGAGGTTCTCGCCGGCCACTGGGACGGCTACGTCAGCAACCGGAATAATTATTTTGTCTACTTTGATTCCAAGTCTGATCGGTTGCATTTCCTGCCGTGGGGTTTGGACCAGTTAGCCACCGACCGAAACATGTTTTGGGATCGTTCCTTTGACCCACCCAAGTCGGTCAAGGCCGATTCCGCCATCCCGCGCCGCCTGTATCAGCACGAGAAGAGCAGGGAAAAGTATTTCAGTGCCGTGCGCCGGTTGCTTCAGTCTGTGTGGAAGGAAAAGGAATTACTCGCGCAGATCGATGAGCTGCAGGAGATGATCGAGCCGTACCGGGTGGACAGCGGTTCATGGGTTACCGGTAAAACCGAGGCGCTAAAAAAATTCATCCAAAACCGCCGCGAAGAAGTGATGAGTGAGTTGGAAGGAGGCAAGACACCCGAGTGGACGCTGGCTCAGCGGCCGTTGATGAGCGACCTAATCAAGGTGGCGGACGCCAACGGCTCATTTGCGTTGAAGCTGGGCGATGCCGAAAAAAACTCGTTCGGTTTTATCGAGGCCAAGGGCACCAGCAAGGTGGAGCTGAAATGGGGGGACAAAAAAATCGACTTTGAAAAACCGACGTTTGGCATCCGGAAAAACGGACGCCGCTCCGTCACGCTGAGATTGACCCGTGATGAAGCACCGGAGGGAGAGCCCAAGGCAGTCGAGATTCACTTTCCGCAAAGTCGCATCGATGAAGGGGAGTCGGTGCCGTATCGGCTCGACATCTTTGCGAGTCCGGCGCAGGGCAATGTGTTTGTCGATGGCTCGCACGAGCCGGCCGGAAACCTTGGTGGCCGGGTGGTGATCAGCCGTTTTGGTGCCGATCCGGGAGATGCGATCGAGGGGCGGCTGGAGAGCGAGGTGTTTCGGTTTCTACCTCCCAAAGAAGAGGAGTGACGTCTAGTCGCCGGGCTGGATTTTTAGTCGATAGAAGCGTTGTGCCGCGCCGGGGTTGCGGTCAAAAACCTTTAGGGTTTGCGCTTGGTTCGAGGGCGCGATGACCTTGAATGATTTCCATTGCGCTTGGCCAAGCGCGTCGATGGACTGCACCTCGACACCGGTGTCCTTGGGTAGTTTCAGCGTGAGCACCACCCCGCTTGGCCCCGCCTGAATTGCGGTGAAGAAAATCTCGGTGCGCTCATCTGCCTGCCCGGGTGAGCCGTGCGTGTTCCAGCTTGGCCGCCAGCCGTCCTTACCCAGTTTTTCGTCCTGCTTCGCGCCATCTTTGGCCACCAGCGAAAAGCCCTGTCCGTCGGTTGTCGGGAACCAGTCGTCAAGGTAGTCCAGCTTTAGAATGCTCTTGCCGCGTTGGGTGGACAGTTCCAGTGGGCCGCCGCCATTGCTCAACTTGCCCTGGTACTCGCCGATCACCGGTATTTCGCTGCCGTAACGCACGGCGAATGCCCGGGCGTTGCGGACGATCATGAAGCGTTCACCAGGCTCGAGAATCTGGGCTGTGCCGTCGAGGAAGGAAAACCGAACCTCGCCGCTGATGGCCAGACCGGAGAGGTTGAGCGCCTTGTCGCTGTTGTTGAGCAACTCGAGGAATTCAAAGTCAGACGACCGAAAGGTGGAGTCGACTGCGAGCTCACCCGGCGCAGGGTCGATCGGGTGATAGTGGATCTCGGAGAAAACCAGGTCACCTTCAGCCGGGGGAGGTGCGATGGAATAAAAATGCGTGATCGGCCCGGACCATTTGCTGCTAAGGGGCGGGTTGCCCGAGCCGGTGCGGCCGCGATGGTTCGACTTGTAAACCCGTGCGGTCAACAGCGTGCTCTCGTTGATCACGATCGGTGAATTGTAGAGTTTCGCCTTGGTTGCGACTTTGCCGCCGGCTCGGCGCGGGTCGGTACCGTCGAGGGTGTAATAAATTTTGCCACCCTCGGGTGACTTGAGTGTGACGACGGTTCCGGGCGGGATATAGCCGGGCAGAATGTCTGAGTTCGGCGGATCGACGAACTGTGATTCCATGAACTCGATGCGATCCCCGAGCCAGGATTGCATGTGCCGGATCTCCCCCTCGTAGGTTCCGCCGTACTGGCTGCGTGGCCGCTGGTTCCACCGAGAGAGGTTGCGTTGCTGGGCCTCGAACAGCTCGCCGGCCATGCGGTCGATCAAGCCGTTGATGTTGTCGTTACTGAATTCCGCCCGGCGCAGTTCCTGAAATCGATCGATGTATTTCTGATAAAAATCGATATCTGAAAACATGCGCTTCCACCATGGGTAGTTGAAAAAATCAGTACCGCCGCCGCCCCGCCACTGTTTGGGGTTGCGGTCGCGGCCATCAGTTGAGCCGAGCGCGCGGTCAAAATCCCAGATTGGGCCGTAGGTTAGTTTTCCACCACGCGGGATGTGCATGTAGGTGCTGAGCCGCAGAGCATCGACGTTGAAAGCAACAACGTTGAGTAGGTGATGATCGATCGCCGCCTCCACGTCGATGTACTTGGCATAGCCGCGGTTGGGGTCGCGATAGTACGTGGCGTTGAGCGCGGTGCCCATGTCGTTCAGGAATTTGCGCAGTGCCTTTTCGTGGGAGTCGAAGGCATTGGACTCCATCTGTTCCTCCTTGGGGTAGACGTACTTAATGCTCTGGCCAGCTGCGCCGAAGCCTGAGTCGCCAGGGTCGGCCCGGTCGATCTTGAGAATGTAGCCGCCGGATACCTCCGGTGCGGCCTGGTGTTCCGGGAACAATTTCTCGACATCAACGCGGTCGGCGTCGCGGTCGATTTTCTCGATCAAGGCATACACTCCAAAATAGTCGCCGGAGGAGAGCGCCCCACCGTTGGTGTTCAGGTATACCTCGACGAAACGAGTACGCGGCGCGTACCGGCCGATCTGTCGGCTCAACTCGTAGATGAACGGATTGTGCATCAGTGAAAGGTCGAAATTGTACGGCCCCCATAGCACCCAGTCCGATTCACTCGGCATACCAAGCAGCGAGAGGTTTTTGTCTTCACCGTATGAATCCTGCAACTCGAGCGAGAGCGATGCCTTGGAACGACCGCCCGTGCTCGAGCCGCGTGTCTTGATCCCGACCTGACTGGCCACGGCGATTTCATTCCTAAACCGGCTGCGGCCCCGTTCCGGCTCGATGATGGCCATCGATGCCATCTGGTAGTCGCCTGAGGGGGGACGCCCGCCACCGTAATTTTCCAGCACGATGTACGGCAGGTTGGATGAGGCGTTGTTCAGGCTGCGTTGCGTCTCGAAATACGTCGTGCTGCCGACCGGCCCCATGCCCCCGTCGGGATGAATCAGTCGGGCGTTGATCGGGGTCGTTTTGCTAAGGGTCAGCTTGGCTGTGTAAACCAGCGATGCTCCGTCCGGAACGGAGCCATCGGTGGTGTAGTGGATTTTTGAGTCCGCACTGGCAGTCTCGGGCTTGGTCAGCTCGATCTCCAGTGAGGTTTGGAAAAACTGACTAGGCTGTTTGAACACCACCTCCGCCTGCACACCGGGCACGGTGTCGTTGTTGCGTTCGCCCGGCGACGGCTGGAACATGAACCCGAACGATTCCTTCACCTCAGTCTTTTTGTACGCGACGATCTCCGGATGAATCAACAAGTCGGAGCTGGTGACCTTGTTGTTCAGGCCCTGGATGGCGAGAATGTTTTTTCCCTGTTTGAGCACGTCTGCAAACCCGGCGATGTGAAATTCCACCGGGGTGGTCGCGATGGAGTCCGGTCGGTTTTGGGGTGCGCCGGATTTCCAGTTAAGCGACGAGGGTGCGTTGTCACTGGCGATTTTTTTGCCGTTGATGAATGCGGTGAAGCCGTCCTCGTATTTCAGCCGCAGCACCACCTCCTCGATCTGCGACAGATCCGTCACCGTAAACGGCACTCGGATGTACACCGACTCGGTGCTGTTACGCATCTCGGAAACGGTCAGTCCGATGCGGCCGCCGTAGTCGTACCCTACCGCTGTCTTACCTTTCTTCCAGCTACTGTCGTCGAAGTCCAACTCCTTCCAGCCCTTGCCGGCTGAGCTGGTCTTGGGCACCAACGCGCGGGCGGGGGATTTTTCACGGAGCAGGATCACTTCATTCCGTTTCGTGTTGCCTTTGCCGAACGACACATCGTCAAACTGCTCCGGGTATTCGGGCGCAAACTCGTACGCTACCTGCCCGTTGGCATCCAGCAGGGCCAGGTAGCCAGCCTCGCGGCTCAGCCGGAAATCCGTGTGCAGCGGTGCGTTCAGGACGGTGCGGTTTTTGCCGGACGCAAAAACCACGCGGTACTCGCGTGAGCCAAGCGACACGTTTGGAAACACCCACTTGGTTTGGTGGGTGGGGTCATCCGTCAGCGCCCAGCCTTTCAGGTTCACCGAGGTACCGCCTGGGTTGAACAATTCGATCCAGTCTGATCGGTCGTCATCATCGTCCACCACCGTCGAGCGGTTCACAGCCATGAACTCGGAGATGATCGGTGCCGGCCAAGCGCTTGGCCCACCGAGTAACAGGATTGCTGCCGCGAGAATCGGAAAAAACCTCATATCGTCTCGCAGTTGTCGCCAAACGCCGCTGCCAACGAAAGCAATTTGTTCCGCTTGGCCAAGCGGAAGGAGAGTAGACGTGAGGCGTTGCTTCGATGAAAAAGTTCGGTCACAGAGAGTCGAGTCTCGGCTTCACCTCTTTTCCAGAATTGGTATTCGTGGGATAGGTCGCATTCTGTGCATCCAATTGCTTTACCATCTCAGTCGCCAGAGATAATGCCAATTCCGGTTGGCTGCCGACCATGTTGTTTTTCTCAAACGGATCGAGCTTGAGGTTGTATAGCTCCCATTTTTCAGATGCGTAATTGTAAATTATTTTCCAATTTTTTTGTCGGTAGGTTGAAAACAGAGTGTTGCGATGCTTATGCGGGAAATGGGTTAGAAACTCCTGCGGGCGGTGAGTTCCTTTCGTTCCGGTGAAGTATGGCCTGATATCGAAGCCGTCTATCACGGCGTCTTTCGGAATCTTCGCTCCTGCGATTTTAAGCATGGTGGGCATCAAATCCACACAGGTAACCACATCATGCGCCACCGACTTTGCGGGGATGGCCAGTTTTTTTTGCATCGGGTGGTGAGGGTTGGGTTTGGCCCAAGAAACGATGAGCGGCACTCGCAGGCCGCCCTCAAAACGCGACCCCTTTTTATCCCGGAAAGGGCCGTTTGCAGACCAGGCACTGCCATTGTCTGAGAAAAAGATGACGAGAGTTTCTTCGGCCACGCCAAGCTCAGAGAGTTTTTGAATCATATCACCAAGAGACTTGTCCATGCCTTCGACGAGGGTAGCGAAAGCAAGACCATGCCCATCCAATGTGGGGTAGTTCTTGATGAAACGTGCGTCCGGATAAATCCATGGCGCGTGTACCGCGTAGTGACTCATGTAGGCGAAGAACGACTTCCCGGAATTGACGGCGTCTTCAATCGCTTGGTTCATCTCAAGGGTGATCGCCTCAGTAAGGAAGACATCGGATCCGTGGTATTTCTCCAGGCCGGGTACATCCCAGACATGTTTCCCTGTACGGTGATTGGCCGAGTAATTGTATTTCCCCCAGTAACTACCGGGGCCACCGCCGCCGAAGCCCGCTATGTTGACGTCGAACCCAAGGTTTGTCGGATCGCCGGATGGTGTGTCGTCTGGCCCGAAGTGCGCCTTGCCCGCAAAGAGGGTTTGATACCCGGCTTGCTGCATGAGGCGAGGCAGCAACGGAAGAGAGCGGTCGAGACCGGTTACACGCCAGTCAGCAGGACTCCTGATCCCACTCGTTTTGACCAAGCCGGTGTCTATAGATGATTGCTTTGGATGAGTCCAGGTAGTGACGCGATGTCTGGGTGCCGCCTGTCCGGTCATCAGGCTGATACGCGTTGGAGAACAGACCGAGTAGGAATAAGCACTTGTGAAAATCCGACCGTTCTCAGCGAGTCTCTCCATGTTGGGAGTGCGATAAAGATTGTTGAGCCCTATTTTTTGCGCCTCCCCATCCTTATACAAAAAGGGTACGGACGTATCCCCGACACCCATGTCATCAACTAAAAAGAATAGGATGTTGGGTTGTTTATCGGCCCACAAAGTCGTGCCTGTGAGCAAGACCATAATAATCGTGGTTAATGTCTTCATTCTGTTTTTTTATTTTCCCAGAAATTCCGAAATCTTCATCAGGCTCAATTCCGATAAAGGCAACATCTTTAGGAATCCTTCCCTTTTTAGATAGCTTTTCGAGGAAGAACTTTGCTTTCCATATATCGCTAATCGGCGAAAAGGATGCAGATTGGTGAAGGGACATTGACAATCGAGCCGCGCTGATAGCGGAGTTTGCCGGTCTTGGGGTCGATCTGGTGGGCAGCCACGGTGTTGGAGTCGGCTCCCGCGGCGAGCAACCAAGTGGCGTCGGGAGTCAGGTTGATGTTCCTTGGAAAGGCTCCGCGGACAGGCTGCACCTGAACGACCTTGAGTTTACCACTCTTTGGATTGGCGCGGTAAACCGTGACACTGTCATGGCCTCGGTTGGAGGAATAGACGAATCGTCCGCTCGGGTGGACGAGAATCTCGGCCGAGGAATTAAAAGACTCACCCGCCTTATCCCGCTCGCTCAGGGCGGGTTCGGTGGTCAGGGTTTTGGCCGTTCCGTTGGCTGAATCCCACGCGAAGGTGGTGACCGAGAGGCTCAACTCGTTAAGCAGGTAAATGAACTTTCCGTCGATGGAGAAACGCATGTGGCGGGGGCCACCGCCGGGTACCGATTGCCCGATCCCGTTGGGGGTAATGGCGGGCTTGGAGGAGTCGACCTTGTAGATGACGATCTGGTCGAGCCCAAGGTCGGGCACGAGTGCGTACTTTCCGTCCGGGGAGAATCCTGTCCAGTGGGGATGAGGGGATTGTTGCCGGCGCTCGACAACCTTTGATCCACCCTTGTGTTCAGTCACTGTGGGTTCGCCCAGTTTGCCGGACGAATCGAGAGGAAATAGGGCGACCGACCCGCCACCGTACTGGGCGGTAAGGAG
>CAJXAU010000051.1 GCA_913050205.1 uncultured Verrucomicrobiota bacterium | reverse complement strand
AAAAAGAAGTGGCGGAGAGAGAGGGATTCGAACCCTCGATAGGCGTTAACCTATACTCCCTTAGCAGGGGAGCGCTTTCGACCACTCAGCCATCTCTCCGAGCGGGCCGCGCAGCTTGGCCAAGCGGGGGCCACAGGTCAAGCCGTCATTGACCCGCGAAGAGGTCCAGCTGCGGCGAGGGTTCGATTTTCCGCAACGTTTCACGCTCGGCTGATTGGCGGGAGACATAGCGGGTTCCTCCGTCGGGTGACAGCTCGGTGTTCTCGAGGTTTCGGAGAATGTCCTTGGCGCGGTCGATCACCGGCTTGGGCACGCCGGCCAGACGCGCCACGTGGATGCCGTAGCTTTTGTCTGCACCGCCTTCGACAATCTTGTGGAGAAACACGATCTGGTCGTTCCACTCCCGCACGGCGACATTGAAGTTGGCCAGCCGCGGCAGTCGACCGGCCAGCTCGGTCAACTCATGGTAGTGAGTGGCGAAAAGCGTCTTGGCGCCGACCTGATTGTGGAGGTGCTCGACGATGGACCAAGCCAGACTCAGGCCGTCGAATGTGCTGGTGCCGCGGCCGACTTCGTCGAGCACGACCAGACTGCGGTCGGTGGCGTTGTTCAGGATGTTCGCCGTCTCACTCATCTCGACCATGAAGGTGGATTGGCCGCGGGAGAGGTCGTCGCTCGCGCCGATGCGGGTGAAAATGCGGTCGACGAGATCGACTCGCGCCTGCCGCGCGGGGAGAAAGGCGCCGGTGTGGGCCAGCAACGAGAGCAGGGCAACCTGCCGGATGTAGGTGCTTTTGCCGGCCATATTTGGGCCGGTAATGACGGCAACCTGCCGGGAGTTGCGGTCGAGATTTGCATCGTTGGGCACGAACGGCTCGCCGGTCATGGACTGCTCGAGCACCGGATGGCGACCTTCGTCGAGCTGCAGCACGCCCTCGTCCCGGATGTCCGGACATATGTGGTCGTGCAGCCGCGCCACCTCGGCAAACCCGGCGAGAACGTCGAGCTGTGCCAGAGCGGAGGCAATCTCCTGCACCTGTGGGAGTGCCTTCAGCACCTCCTCGCGCACGCGCTGGAACAGCTCGTACTCGAGTTTCTGGCTGCGCTCCTCGGAGCCGAGGATTTTGCCTTCCATCTCCTTGAGCTCCGGCGTGATGAACCGTTCGGCGTTGGCCAGAGTTTGCTTGCGTGTGTAGTGCTCAGGGACTTTGTCAAGATTGGCGCGGGTTACTTCGATGAAATATCCGAATACGGAATTAAACCGAACCTTGAGCGAGGTGATGCCGGTTTTCTCCATCTCCTCCTGCTGTAGTTTGGCGATCCAATTCTTTCCCTCGGTGGCGCCACTGCGCAGTTCGTCGAGCGCAGAGTCGAAGCCCTCGCGAATGATACCGCCGTCTTTCAACGCCATTGGTGGATCATCGACGATTGCCCGCGAGATCAACGCCTCGACTTCCGGCAGCTCGTGCAATTGGCCGCCCAACTGGCTCAACAGAGGCAGGAGCTGGTCGGTTTCCTCCTCAAACACATCCTCGCTGAGTGATGGCGCGACCGGGTCGGAAGCCTGTTGCACCTCGGCGACCATGCTGCGAAGGCCGGGCAACTGCAGCAGCGCACCACGAAGTTGGACAAGGTCGCGCGCGTTGCCGGAGCCGATGCTCAGGCGGCTGATCATCCGCTCGAGATCGCGCACCTCTCTAAGGCTCTCGCGGAACCGGTCCAGCGCTGGGCCGTTGTGAATGAACCGGGCCACGGCCTCCTGTCGCTGGCGGATCGGTTCGACAGCCGAGAGCGGCTGCGACAGCCAGTCGCGCAACCGCCGTGCGCCCATCGGTGTGGCGGTGCGGTTCATCGCGGCGTAGAGCGTGGCCGGCTTGGCCGCTTCGCGATGGAGAGGCTCGAGGATTTCCAGATGCTTGAGCGTGGCGGCGTCGAGAACGAGATAGTCGGCCACCTCGTAAAAAGTCAGTCGGGTGAAGTGCGTCACGTCACGCCGCAGATGTTGGCTGATGTAGTGCAGCGCCCCGCCGGCTGCTCCGACTGCGGCGGGTCGGCTCTTCAGCCCGAATCCGTCGAGGGCGGCCACCTTGAAATGATCCTTCAGCGTGAACTCTGCTGTCTCCAGCGCGAACACCCAGCCCTCGTATCCGTTTAGCACGCTGACGTTCGGCTCGATCAACCCGGCCAGTGGCTTGGCTTCCTCCGGGTAAATCACCTCGCCCGGGTTGAGCCGCTCCAGCTCGGCGACGACGGCTGCCTCGCTTTCCAGCTCGGCCACTTTGAAATCGCCGGTCGTCAGATCCACGGCTGCCACGCCGAACCGGCTCCCGGAAGCAGCGACTGCGACGAGGAAATTGTTGCGCCCGGCCTCGAGCATGCGTTCGTCGAAGTGTGCGCCCGGACTGATGATCTGGGTGATCTCGCGCTTGACCAGCTGCCCCGGCTTGGCTGTCTCGACCTGATCGCAGATGGCCACTTTGCGGCCTGCCTGCAGCAGCTTGGCCATGTAGCTGCCGGTGGCGTGGTACGGAATGCCGCACATCGGCGTGTCGCCGCGCTTGGTCAGTGCCACGTTGAGAATGCCGGCCGCCTCCTTGGCGTCCTCGAAGAACATCTCGTAAAAGTCCCCCAGACGGAACAGCAGGATGGTCCCAGCCGGCAGTTGGCCTTTGCACTGCCGGTACTGGGCCATCATCGGGGTGAGTTTCGCCTCCTTCGGCACCGGGGCGAAATTAAGGGCCACACCGGAATCGGTCGAGGGGAAGATATCCACAACCAACATGGATACGTCTTCGTTCTCCACCCTGGCCCTCGGCCTCGACCTAATTGGTGGCGATGGTGAGGGAGGTGTAAAAGAGTCGAGTACGTGTTTTGGCCGCTTGGCCAAGCGCGTGCATTGCTGCGAATAACCCTGTCGATAACCTGCCAACTTCTCTTCGTTGCAAAGCTGGTGTGTTTCCGGTTTTTATTGAGCCGTGCCTGATGAACCGGAATCATCTTCCCTGCCTGAAAAGGATCTGAAATACACGCCTCGCCAGCGGGAAAACCAGACTGTGATCCCGATCGGGCGCACGCCGCCGAACGACCTTGCCGCGGAGCAGGGTGTGCTGGGCTGCATCCTGCTCGACACCCGACAAAACCTCCCGGCCTGTATCGAGAAGGTCCGGGACGAGACGGTGTTTTACGACCTCCGGCATCAGGCAATCTACGCCACGATGGTGGCGATGTACGAGGAGAATGCCCCGATCGATTTGCTCACCCTTTCGCACCAACTCCGCACAGTCGGTGAGCTGGATAACATCGGCGGCGTGGCCTACCTCACCGAGTTGCAGGACAGCGTGCCGTCGGCGGCGAACCTCGAATACTATTTTGAGATCGTCCGGAATCAGGCCCTGCTGAGGCGGATGATTCAGACCTGCACCAAGGCGATCGCCGATGCGTACGACGAGACCGGCGAGGTCGATCGTTTGGTGGGCGAGGTCGAGCAGGCGGTGTTGGCAATCAACCGCGACCACAACATCACCGACATGCCGACGATTGTGGAGCATGTGCAGGATGCGGTCGGCAGGATTGAGTTGTTGTTCAAAAACAAGGGCTCCACCACCGGCGTGGAGACCGGTTTCACCGATCTGGATAGAATGACCACCGGCCTTCATCCGGGCGAGATGATCGTCGTGGCCGCGCGTCCCTCCATGGGCAAGACCTCATTGGCGATGAACATCGTGGAGCATGTGGCGCTCAACCTGAAACTGCCAGTCGGGGTGTTCAGTCTGGAAATGTCCTCCGAGTCGCTTGTCATGAGGATGATCAGCTCACTCGCGCGGATCAACAGCCACGAGATGAACGAGGGCATGCTGACACCGCGGGATTTTCCGCGGATCCACGAGACCGCCAGCCAGCTGGCCAAGTCCGCCCTGCACATCGACGACACGGCCGGACTTTCCATTCTCCAGCTCAGTGCGCGGGCCCGCCGAATGTGGCAGCAGCACGACATCAAGCTGTTTGTCATTGACTACCTGCAACTGCTTCATTCTACTTCGCGGCGGGCAGGAGAGAACCGCCAGCAGGAGATCGCTGAGATTTCCAGTGGGATCAAGGCCATGGCCAAGACGCTCGGTGTGCCGGTCATCGTCCTCAGTCAGCTCAACCGCGAACTGGAGAAGGACAAGAACCGCAAACCCCGACTTTCGGACCTCCGCGAATCCGGATCCATTGAACAGGATGCCGACCTCGTGGGGTTGCTGTACAAGCCGGGCGGAGTGGACGAGGACACGGACGACCCCGACAGTGAGGCTCGGCCGGTGAATCTCCTCATTGCCAAGCAGCGCAATGGCCCGACCGGGGATGTTCCCCTGACCTTTTTGAAGGGTTACACAAGATTTGAGAACGCAGCCAAGTTCAATCGCGAAGACATTCCGCAGGATGAGTAGTCCGGTGGAGATGCTGCGTCCGCTTGGCCAAGCGCTTGGCCAAGTTTTCCTTCTTGCTCTGCTGCTCTTTCCCGCTCTGGGCAAGGGACAGCAACCGGCCGTGGTGGCGACCAGCGATCTGGTCAAGGAGATTGTCCTCAAGCACATCGGCCCAAGGGCGGCGTCCGACGAACACATCCTCGCGCACATCCGCCTCAGGGAAGGCAAGCCCTTCAACAAAAAGGTCACCGACGACGATATCAAAAGCCTGATGGGCACCCACTTTTTCAGCACCGTGAGAGTCACCTTCGAGCCAGACCGCGAGGGCTGGACCGTCAGCTACATCCTTCGGGGTCTGCCCACGGTGACGGAGATCCTGTTTGATGGAAACGGTGGCAGAAAATTTCGCAGCAAAAAACTGATGCGGAAAATCCGTTCCCGTGTCGGGGACACTTTTAACGGAATGACTCTGGCCTCAGACAGGCGGGCCATTCTTAAGGAGTACCACAAGGCCGGCTACCAGCAGGCCACAGTGGAGGTACTGGATGACACCGACATCGATCTGGGACAGGTTGCTGTCACCTTTAAGATTGAGGCCGGCCCCCGGGTCAAGATTGACGACATCATCTTTGAAAATGCTATCGAAGGCGAAAACCAGGAGATGGCGTTCTCCCAGCGGCAACTGCGCAAAGTCCTCAAGACGCGCCGGCACTGGTGGATGTCTTGGCTGACTGGCAGCGGCAAACTTGAAGAGGAACAATGGGACACCGATCTGGAAGAGTTGAGGAAATTTTACCACTCGCATGGCTACATTGATTTCAACATCAAGGAAGAACTTCGGGAGGTAAATGAGAAGGGAGACAAAATGGTCATCCGACTCAAGCTGGTTCAGGGCTTTCAGTATACCGTCGGCAAAATCACATTCGACGGAAACACAGTATACTCCGACGAAGAACTCCTGAACGGCAAGCGCACCTTCGAGCGCCGTGTGGGAATGTTGTTGTGGGAAGATACAATCTTCACGCCGGAGCTACACGAGCAGGACGCCCGTGCCATCAAGGAGTTGTACGAGATGAAGGGTTATTTGGATGCTCAGGTAATACCCAAATACGAACCCAATACCAGTACCGGACAGATCGATCTTTTCTACACCATCACCGAGAACGAGTCGGTAGACGTAGAGCGGATTGAGATACGAGGCAATACGACCACCAAGGACAAAGTCATCCGGCGCGAGTTGGCGATCTACCCCGGTACGACGTTTGACATGGTCAGCGTCAATCTCAGTAAACGCCGTCTCGAGGGCACCGGGCTGTTCGAGAAAGTGGAAACCGAGGTTGAACCCATTGAGGAACTGCCAAACAAGCGCAACCTCGTCATCGGTGTGACCGAGGGCCGCACCGGTAACATCATGATGGGCTTCGGCTACGGCTCGATCATGTCACTGTTCGCGCAGGTCGGCTACACGCAGGGTAATTTTGACCTGTTCAATCCGCCATACTTCACCGGGGGCGGCCAGAAATTCCGGTTGCAAATCACTGCAGGCCGAAGGCATCAGGATTATATGGTCACATTTGAGGAACCCTACCTGTTCGACAAAAAACTGCGTTTTTCAATCGACCTGTACCACCGCGACAACCGGTTCCTGAGCCATTACTTCACCCAAAAACGAACCGGTGCACGTGTGGAACTTTCGCGAACCCTCTGGAATGACTACACCTACGGTGGAGTCAATTACACCATCGAGCAGGTTGGTATTCACGACCGCTCGTACTACACCTACATGCTGCAGGAACATGACATTATCGAAGGGGGATTGGTTTCTCCCCCAACATTGACGGGGAACCCCTTCGACTGGTATTTCGATTCTGCCCGTAGGGACGAGGGGGAATACGCCGAATTAAACCACGATCGGCTGGTCTCCAAGGTGGGCACCTTCATTACCTACAGCACGCTGAACCACGCCCTTACGCCGAATCGCGGCCAGCACACCCAGTTCACCGCCGAGGTCGCCGGTGGCCCGTTTGGCGGCGAAACTGAGATGTACCGGCTTGAGTTGGAATCGTCCTATTTTTTTCCTGGGCTAATGCAAGGCCATGTTTTGGAACTCATCGGTCGTGTGGGTGTGGTGGACCAATTCGGCAGCAGCAGCCGCGTCCCATACTTCGACCGATTCTTCCTTGGTGGGACCCATACCATGCGCGGCTACGACTACCGCGACATCGGTCCGCGCCTGAAGAAATGGAAAATCAGCAAGGGCATGCACGAAGGGAACCAACATTACGGCTATCATGTGGACGTGAAAAAAGGTGATCAGGTAATCGAGAAGGACAAATTTATCCCGGTCGAGCACACCCCCAACGATTTCCCCTTCAATGGATACCAGAAACCGATGCTGCCGCTTGAGGATGGCACCACATGGAGCCCGGTCATGGTCGATGGCTCCGAGCCACTGGGTGGCAGCAGTTACTGGTTTGGTTCAGCGGAATACACCATTCCAATTATCCCCCGTCTGCGCTTTGCCATGTTCTACGACATCGGCATGTCGTACATGGATCCTTACGAATTTGACCTCGGCGAATACGCCGACAACTGGGGTGTGGGCCTGCGCCTGACCGTTCCCATGCTTGGACCACTGCGCCTCGACTACGGCTTCCCGCTTTCCCATCCCGACTACGTCGATGGTGGGGGCGAGTTCCACTTTGGCGTCGGGTACAATCGTTCTTTTTAAACCAGTTTATGATAGGAAAAATAACCATGATACATTCCCGCTTGGCCGTGTTGGCCCTCGCGCTTGTCGCTTTCACCGGTGCAGCCCATGCGCAGGAAGCACTCAAGATTGGCACAATCAATCTGGACAAAACATTCAGTGCTTACTGGAAAACGCTGATGTCCCGTAGCCAGGTGGCCGAGCGAGAGGCTGATTTCAAGAAAATAGAGCAGGACTTGATAAATGACATTAAGCTGGTCACCGAGGAATTCGCCCGCCTTCGCCAAAGTGCACAGGACCCGGCCAACTCGGAGGCCAAGCGAGAGGCCGACGTCAAGAAGATGCAGGAAAAGGAAGGGGAACATCGCCGATTGACAGCTCGCCGCGCCGAGTACAACCGCAACGCACAGCGCACCATGGTCGACATGCAAAATCGACTTACCCGGGCGCGAATGGATGAAATCAAGGAGGTCGTTGCCGCTCTGGCCAAGGAGGCCGGATACGATCTCGTCATCAACTCAGCGCAAGGCAACGTAATGGCCTCTGTGGTTTACACCGCCGGCAAAAATGACATCACAGACAAAGTCATTGCCGAGCTAAACAAGGATGCCCCCGAGGAGTACAAGGCCAAGCAACCCCCGGCAGCCGAGGGCGCAGTAACCCCGGCTGATTCCACCGCTCCGGCTCCCCCCAAAAAATAATTTTCCGATCGGAACACACAAAAGCGCCGTTGTTGCCCGGCGCTTTTTTTGTGCCCGCTTGGCCAAGCGCTCTAGATGTGAAGCGGTTCGCCCATGGCCGCGTGCGCCGCCTCGCGCAATCCCTCAGACATCGTCGGGTGCGCGTGGATTGTCCTCGCAAGATCCTCCGCACTGCCGTCGAACTCCATCAACAGCACCGCCTCGGCGATCAATTCCGAGGCGTTGGTGGAGAGGATCTGCGCGCCCAGCACCCGGTCGGTCGCCTTGTCGGCGATGACCTTGGCCAAGCCGTCCGCATGGCCACCGGCCACCGCACGGCCATTGGCCTGAAACGAAAACACCCCCACCGCGACCTCGCAGCCCTTCTCCTTGGCCTCCGCCTCGGTTAGCCCCACGGCTGCAACCTCCGGCGCGGTGTAAATCACCCAGGGGATCGTGGCGTAATTCACTTGGCCCGCCTTGCCGGCCATGCGCTCCACTGCGGCCACTGCTTCCTGCTCCGCCTTGTGCGCGAGCATTGGCCCGGCAATCACGTCGCCGATGGCGTAAATTCCCGGCACCGTTGTTTGCCACTCGGCATCGGTGCGAATCCGGCCCCGCTCGTCAAGTTCCACCCCAGCCTCGGCTGCGCCTAGCC
>CAJXAU010000050.1 GCA_913050205.1 uncultured Verrucomicrobiota bacterium | reverse complement strand
CCTCCGCTTGGCCAAGCTCCCATGCAATGCTGATCGTCTTGGTTGGCGGGGTGGGGAAGGCGCTCGCACCCTGTTCGCTTAACGACACGATCACCTGATAGTGGTCAAGGTTGGGGATGTTGGCCACGGCCTTTGAAATGTTGTTGCTGACGTCGTGGCCCTTGGCCTTTAGGAAATCAATGGTATCGCCCTCGATCGTCTCCGCATTTATTCCTGCGCTGCTGAACACAAAGCTTTCCTGATTCAGCGAATTGCCGATCGCCTCCGCTATTTGGCTTGCCTTGGAGTTATTATCATCGACAAAGAGTACACGGAACACTTCCCGGCCAATATGCTTCATGTACTGGCCAGTGCACATGTAAAGTGTCTCTTCGCAAATATTCTTGGATTGGTCTGCGACACGCTCAAACCGGCGTGCAACGGTCTGCAGCGGCGTCAGTGCCTCCATCGGGATTTTCCCATCGGAACGGAGTTGGAATAGGTCGACGTTGATTTCGTCGCGCAGGCGGTTGGCCTCTTTTTCCACTGCCATGGTGGACTTGGCCAAGTCGGCGTCCTGATCGAGAAATGCATTGACCGCGTTACCGAGCATCGGAATGGAAATCTCGCTAATGGCCTTGAACTTGGTGTAGTCAATGTCCAAATCCAGAGAATTAATCAACAACCCCTGTCTCGCCACACTTTCGGCGTAATCGCCGATGCGTTCCAATTCCTGATTGATCTTAATAGTGGCGTAGACGAAACGAAGCGGACCGGCAGCCGGTTGTTGCCGAACCATGAACTCAAGGCAAAGTCGGTCGATTTCCTTCTCGTACTCGTCAATTTGCTGATCACGAAGGATGACCGAGTAAGCGAGTTGGCCGTCTTTTTGGAACAAGGCCCGAAGTCCGTCATTCAGGGCGGATTCAGTCAATTCAGCCATCTTGCGGACCTTATCGCGGATGACATTTATATCCTGCTGAAGGTTCGCTTCAAGATGTGGTTCGTTACTCATGCTTGTCAGCACTCCATTGAGGCCGAAGAAAAGAAACGCTTAGTTAATTAGATTGTCCAATAAAACAAATTGTTGTGACATTATTGTGACATTTGCGACACGTTAGCGTGACGCGGTTGTGACAATTGTATTTTTAGCCTGTTTTCTTGTGAAACTGGCTGATTCTTGCTAACTATTTGATTGTAATTTGGGATGTCGAATATCCTTTGCCTCGAAAAGATACACGACGTCCCGTGCGATATTTTTCGCATGATCACCGATTCGTTCCAAACATCTTGCGATCGCAATGTGATTAAGACCGGAATCCGCAGTGAGTTTGTTTTCAGTAATCGCCTGAACAGAGACGCTTCGAACTTCTTTGTTCAAAGCATCGACTTTTTTGTCCTGCTTAATAACGGCCTTGGCAGATTGAGTATTACCCGAGACGAATGCTGACAGCGATTGCGACAGCATTTTGCTGACCATCTTAGCCATTTCGGGAATTCGTTCTGGTGTTTGTGAGTTTGGGGCCTCGGCCATAACTCGGGCCTGCCGTGCGATGGTTGTCGATTCATCCCCTACACGTTCGAGGTCTTTGGCGATTTTCATCCCTGAAGTGATCATTCTTAAATCCCTGGCGAGTGGCGCCTGAGAAAGAATTTTAATACCGAGGTCGTCCAATTCCATCTCCAGTCTGTCGATGATGGAGTCTGCTGCTTCCGCATCATTCGCTAGTGATGTGTCTCTTTCGATCACTGAACGAACAGCTGTATCCATAATTGACTCAGCGTGGCTTGCCATGACGAGTAGTTTTTTTTTGAATTCTGAAAACTCCGACTCCAAATGGCTAATGTGTGTTCTGTTACTCATCCGAATCGTCCCGTAACGTAATCCTCAGTTTGTTTTTCACTTGGGTTCGTAAATAATGTTTTTGTGTCACTATATTCTATCAGTTTACCCAAGTAAAAAAACGCCGTTCGATCTGAGATTCGAGTCGCTTGTTGCATGTTATGCGTGACGATCACAATCGTATAATTCTCCTTAAGTTCAACGATTAGGTCTTCAATTTTACCCGTAGCTATAGGGTCCAAGGCCGAGCAGGGTTCGTCCATGAGTATTACCTCCGGCTCATTGGCAACGGCCCGGGCAATACAAAGACGCTGCATCTGCCCTCCAGAGAGTCCAAGAGCACTCTCGTGCAATCGATTTTTTACTTCATCCCAAAGGGCTGCGCGTTTGAGGCTTCGCTCAACGGTCTCATCCAAAAGTGCCTTATTGGTTCTTCCAGAGACGCGCAGACTAAATACCACGTTTTCATAGATGCTCTTCGGGAATGGATTATATTTCTGGAACACCATCCCGACTTTTTTTCGCAGCGAAATGATTTCCAATGATGGATCAAAAATACTTTGGTCGCTGATACTAATGTCGCCTGTGTGGTGGATGCCTTCGATAAGGTCGTTCATACGGTTAAAGCAGCGTAGCAATGTGCTTTTTCCGCAGCCAGAGGGGCCAATCAGTGCGGTGACTTTTCGATTTGGTATCGCAAGATTCAGATCAAATAATACTTGGTTTTTCCCGTACCAAAACGAGAAATCATCACTAACTTTGATTAGGTGATTCTCGATTTGATCGGTCGTTGCTTGCGCTTTGCCAAGTGCTTGGCTTTCGGTTTGAAGAGGTGCAGTTTGGTTTGTGGGTGCTGGTTTTTTCATTAATTCAGTCATGCTCAGTTGGGTTAAAATGCACTTGAGGAGTATTTTTTCTTCACGTGATTTCGAATCAGAATTGCGGCCAGATTCATGACCACCACGAGGAGGATTAACAAAAATGTAGTGGCAAAGACCATCGGCTTGGCTGCTTCTGAGTCGGGTGATTGAAATCCCACATCGTAAATGTGAAAACCCAGATGCATAAATTTATAATCTAAATGAATGAAAGGCGGGACGGTGTCTATAGGGAGTTCCGGAGCCAACTTCACCACCCCAACCAACATCAATGGGGCAACTTCGCCGGCACCACGGGCCATCGCCAGAATTAAGCCCGTTAATAGTCCGGGGGCGCTAGCTGGCAAGACGACACGTTGAATAGTCTGCCACTTTGAAGCGCCGCATGCCAATGCACCTTCGCGAACTGCACGGGGGACGGACGCCAAAGCTTCTTCTGTGGCCACGACCACGACTGGCACGGTCATGAGTGCCAAAGTGAGGGATGCCCATAGAATTCCGCCTGTCCCGAAGAATGGAACTTTGCTGGCGACGTAATCCGGAAAGAACAGTCTGTCGATCGTCCCGCCGGCGAGGTATATGAAGAATCCAACGCCGAATGCGCCAAACACGATTGATGGTACGCCGGCCAAATTGTTCACAGCAATTCGAACCCCTCGGACGAACACGCCATCTTTGGCGTACTCACGCAGGTAAATTGCAGCCAGTACCCCAAAAGGCATCACGGCAACACTCATTAAAACGGTCATTACAAAAGTGCCGAATATTGCTGGAAAAATGCCGCCTTCGGTGTTCGCTTCGCGTGGATTCTCTGTTAGGAAGCCCCAAAAGTGCCCCACAAAAAATCCGATCTTGTCCCATAAACCAAACTGGTTGGGTTGGTATATGTCAACTATTTCACCGATTGCCTGTGTCTTGATTTCGCCGGTAGCCAAGCGGTATGTAAGCGTGTCTTTTTTTTGTTCTAATCGTAGTGCTTCGGCTTGACTGGCCAAACCCTCATATTCAACTACCCAATCCGCTTTCTCCTTGGTCAAGCGCTCCAGTTCTTGAGTGAGTGAGGCATTGGCCTGAATCTCGACCTCGGTGTTTGATGCAGAGATTGCTTTTTGGCGAATGTCAATTTTACGTATTGCATTGTTGATTCGACCGATGTCTTTCTTTTCCAGTTCCGTGTATTTCTCGCGGCGAGCGTTGCACTCTTCTACCACACGATGGATTTCGGCAACAAAGTTGGGCTCGCCCGATGCAACCACTTTGTTAGTCCCAAGATTCAGTTGGACAGGAAAGAAGATGGCGTTGCCGTACTCCAGTCGTTCAGCGACCATGATGTTTTTCGGAAGCGAGAGTTCCTTAACGTCGTCTTGTGGAATGAACTTGTACATGAACCCGTAGGAGTCCTTGTTGCCGACGAAGAATTGGAATTCACGTTTACCATCATCCCGGTCTGAGATTTCCCGATTTATGGTGATCGCTCCGGCGATTTGATTGGTTTGGCCAATTTTGAAAACACTATCGGCCTTGAGTTGCACCAGTTGAACCGGTTTTGGCCAAAACACGGTGATGCCGTTGGCGAATATCACCCAAAGAAGATAAACCACCATGACCGTGCCAAGCGCTAAGCCCATACCGGTCAACCAGACCATGGGTTCACCTGCTGGGCGTTGTTTTAGTTGTTCGATTTTCATTTTAGTCGCTTACGGCTTTGAACTTATTTCGAAGGTGTTGTCGGATCACTTCCGCAACGGTGTTGATGGTAAAGGTTAATATAAAAAGAAGCATGGCTCCGAGAAATAGAGCCCGGTAAAGCGTGCTGTGCTGTGGCGCCTCGGGTAATTCCACAGCGATGTTTGCGGCGAGTGTTCGCATGCCGGAAAAAATATTCCATTCCATGATCGGCGTGTTTCCCGTAGCCATTACGACGATCATCGTTTCTCCAACTGCTCGACCGAACCCGATCATGACTGCAGCAAATATCCCGGCTGCAGCAGTTGGTAGAACAACACGCCAAGCGGTTTGCCAACGACTGGCGCCAAGGGCGAGAGCGGCGCTCCGAAGATAAATTGGCACGTTGCTCATTGCGTCCTCCGCGATGGTGAAAATGATCGGAATCACCGCAAAGCCCATCATAAAACCTACAACAAGAGAATTGCGTTGTTCGAAAGGAGTCCCCGTGACCTTCGGCCACCATTGGCGAAAATCGCCTCCGAATAGGATTTGCTCGAGAATAGGCCCTAATGTCCAACCGACCCAAGTAGCTATCGCCATAATCGGGATCAATACCCAAAACTCACTTCCTTCCGGCAGGATCGCTCGTGTGTTTTTCGGTAATCGGCTCCAACTGTATCCGAATAACAACGAGATACCCGGAATCATTAGGATGATAAGAATGATGGATGGTACTTTTGTTTCGAGAATAGGAGCCAACCAAAGTGCAGCCAAAAAACCAAGAACTACAGAAGGAAGAGAGGCCATGATTTCCATTGTCGGTTTGATGACTTTGCTCCAGCGTCGTGAAAGAAATTGTGAGGAATAAAGCGCAGCCAAAATGGCGATTGGTACAGCAAACATCAGAGCGTAAAGCGTCCCTTTCAGTGATCCAACTATCAACGGAACCATCGAGAGTTTCGGTTCGAATGACGACTCACCGCCAGTAGATTGCCACGTGTATTTTGGCTCCGGTTGACCTTCATACCAAATTTTACCGAAAAACGCTTTCCAGCCAGCTTCAGGGTGTGGGTCGTCGAGGTAATGGATGTCCAACGCGCCTCGTTCATTGGCGAATAGGAGTAGATCGTATTTCGGGCCGAACCCGGCGAGCTTAGGGGTGTATCCTAGATCAGTCTGCCAGCGGGTGGCTCCTGTTGTGGCGAATTGCAACTGAACCTCCGAGCCATTCGTTACGAGAAAGGCTCGGTTGCGGCGACTGTAATCAAAGAGTTCAGCGCCACTTTTTAGCGAGGGAAACTGGTTAATCTGAGCGTAGGTCAAACCGCCTTCCGCTTTGCTGTAGCTACTCAGGATGAGTTGCTCTCCCTTGGTTCCCGTCAGTACAAGGGAGCCCCTTCCGAATAACCAGTGCAGCGAGGCGATTTTAGTATCCGGGTAACTCTCAAGAGGGTCGAAGGTTTGCTTGTGAACAAACTGATAAGGTGCTTGGCCAAGTTCCACATCGTCATGTGCTGCTTCACCGCCAAGCTCCCCAAGTAATCCCCCTCCGCTTGGTTCGCTGGAGATATTGTCATCGGCTTCGCGACGGAGATAATGCAGACGATCATTATCATCGGCTACGATCAGTGAATCCCCAGCGCCGTTGATTAAAACACGAACCGGGTTGCCGGGTATCGTGTCTCTTATAAGCACGTACCCTTCTGGAGAAACTCCCCCGTCATCGAATAACCCTCCAGCAGCTTTGAAGAAAAGCAGGTTTACTTCGTTAGTGCCGTTTTCGGTTTTTTGAACGGTGGCGATGATACGTTTTTCGGCCGTTTCCAAAACGTCGATATCGACAATCGCTTGGCCATGTGTTCCCAGTTGATAGGGGGGCTCGGTTTCGATTTGAACATCGATTTCACGACTGCTGTCTTCTTTGAAAACAGGGGAGTAGTCGATCTTGGCCAAGCGCACTTGACCGTTTGTGTTTGAGTAAATAACCAAACCCGGGCCGGGGTCAAAATGAACAGATTGGTAGATCTCACCCGTAAAAATTTCCTTTTGAAAAATACCGCGTTCGCCAAGGGCGATGTTGCCTAATTGAACGTTGTAGGTGCGAGTGGCATGTTCGTCTTCAACGGTGGCTTCGCGCTGCAAATCCGCGAAATAAAATACCCCGTTTATACCAGCCACAAAAGGGAGTTCGCCCCACTCGTCTATGCCAAATATTTCAAAATCATTCCTGCCAAAATCAATTTGCCCTGCGAGCTTCGTTTCTGCTCCTAGGAAAAGGGGTATAATCTGCCAGAGGATGAAAAGAAAGATACAGAAGATCGCGGCGATAACGCCGAAGCCGCCGACCTTAATGAAACTATTCATGAACCGGTCGACCCAAAGGACTCTTTTGGAGACTTGGAACCGACTAGAATCAGGAAGGGAGTGGCTATTGGTAGCCATGTTCTCGAGTGGGTGCTATTGGGGTTATGCTCAGTTTAGTCGGGGCTATCCGTTAGGAGGGTTGGACAGGACGGTGGGGCAGGCACTTCGCCCGCCCCACACGCCGCTGAGCATTCCCAAGTTAGATAGCACCCTAGCTTGAGAGATTCTTACTTAAGTTTGCTGCGGAAACGGTTAGCCGCACCAGCGTTTAGCGGAAAGTAACCGTCTTTTACGACAACTTCCTGCCCAAGTTGACTCAAGGTGAACTTGAGGAATTCCCGAGTTGTCGCATCGAGTTTTGTCCCCGGTTTGTGGTTGTAGTAAACGTACAGGACGCGTCCCAGCGGATATTTACCACTTAATGCATTGTCGGCGCTTGGTGGGTAGCCATTAACAGGAAGTGCGCGTACGGAGGAGGTTTTGTAGCCGTAACCCGAATAGCCAAGCCCACCGAGGTCACTACCGATACCTTGCACCACAGCGGAGGAACCGGGCTGCTCTTTGACGTTCGAGGCATAGTCACCTTTTGAAAGCGCAATATCCTTGAACACACCGTAAGTACCAGAAGCACTGTTACGGCCATAAAGACTGATTGCACGATTACTCCATGCACCGCTCAAACCGAGATCACCCCAATTCTTGGCAGGTTTGCCGCCAAGTTTGAAGGTGCTGGAAAATGCACTGTCAATTTGCTTCAGGGTCAACCCTTTTGCAGGATTGTCTTTGTGGACAAAAACGGCCAGGGCGTCAATCGCCACACCCACCGCTGAGGGTTTGTAGCCAAACTTTTTTTCGAAGGCGTCAATTTCAGTAGCCTTCATCGGGCGGCTCATTGGGCCGATCTGGCTGCTGCCTTCGATGAGAGCTGGAGGAGCTGTGGACGAACCTTTGCCCTCTATTTGAATTTTGACGTTCGGATAGAGTGCCTGAAAGCTCTCAGCCCAAAGCGCCATCATGTTGTTGAGCGTGTCTGATCCGACCGAGTTCAATGTTCCGGAAACTCCGGAAACCTTTTTGTAAGCAGGGAGTTTGACATCCACGCTAGCCGCTTGGCCGCTAACTGTTACCGCCAGGCCCAGAGCCAGCGCCATCATTTTCATGCTTTGTTTCATTACAATTTGCAGTTGCGTGTTCTTGCACATTCGTGAACACGCTTTCTTTCTACGCTCCGAATGTCACAATATGCCGAAGGTCCAGTCTCTTGTTTGTTACAAATTACTTTTTGAATTAAGCCATGAAACCAGTTGTTGACCAAGCGATAGCCCTGTAACGTAATCGTAACATTAAATTGCTTTCTGTAACAATTTGAAACGATAGGATCTCGGTCTTGGGCGTTTGTTACGTTTGTAAACGTTCGCAAACAATCAACCGGGCCTAGTGAAAACATGGAGCCCAGTTCTACTGATAAAATGAAAACAGTACCATCCAACTACAAGAGCAAGACGGCAATCGCGATTGCCATGACGGCAGTGCTGGGCGTTTCCGCTCAGGCAGCTGATAACGACATCAAGGTCACTTGGAAAGACAGCCTTCGTCTTGAAACTGCAGACGGAAACAACAAACTCCGCATCGGAGGCCGCATCCATTGGGATAATGCCTTCTCTTCGGACGATGACTACATGTCCGACGGCGACACTTTCCGTCGTGCACGTCTGTATGTCTCCGGTCAAAT
>CAJXAU010000049.1 GCA_913050205.1 uncultured Verrucomicrobiota bacterium | reverse complement strand
CTGGCTTGAACGCCGCGTTCGCACTCGTTGAATGGCTTGTTGTCGCGGATGGCGGTCATGAGGTCGTTCCATTCATCCTGATACGGATTGCTTTCACGGCCGGGATAGGCCCATGCAACCGGGTCGTTGAAGCTTTGGCCCTTGAAGATTTTGCATGGCGCGGGGGCGTGGCCGGCCTGTGAGATGATGCCGAGTCCCTTTGATCCGTGGGCGTAGCTGGCGAACTCGCCGTGGCAGCCATTCATGGTGCGGCCGTGCATGTAAAGCTTGGCTCCGTCCTTGAAGGTGTATTCCACGGTGTAGGAGTCGAGGTTTTGATCGACATAATTCTGGCCGCTCGGGGCCTGACGGTAATGGCGCCCACCTGCACCCTGTGCCTTGACCGGCCAATCGTCCTTCATCCAGCAGCACTCGTCGATGTTATGAATAAAGTAATCACTGAACGAACCGCCACTGGCCCAAATGAAGCTGTGGAATCGGCGTATCTGGTAAAGCAGCTCGTTCTCCTCCTTTTTCGGGGGCAGGGAAAAGCAGGAGGCCACAGGACCGTGTAGGCGGTAGGCGCGCAGCAGGTTGATGTCACCGAGTTCGCCGTCCTTGATGCGGTTGAACAGTTCACCACGGGCGCGGCTGTGGCGGCACATCAGGCCGACGCCGACCTTGAGATTCTTTTTCTTGGCTTCTTCGTTCAGCGCGAGCATGCGCTTGGCGGTGATGCCGTCCGGACAGACCGGTTTTTCCATGAATACGTTCAGGCCGCGTTCGATCGCCTTTTTATAGTGAACCCAGCGGAAGGCGCAGGGCGTGGTGAAGATGACCACGTCGCCTGCATCGAGGTTGTCCATCGCATTGGCGTAGCCGTCGAAGCCGATGTAGCGGCGATCCTCCGGCACGTCCACCCGATCCTTGCCCCGGCGCTTGAGTGCGCGGAAGCTGTTTTCCATTTTGGCGGTGGAAACATCGGCCATGGAGACGAGCTTGGTTCGGGCGATGTTTTCCGGCACGGACAGGGCGTTGGAAGCGGCGCCGGTACCGCGGCCGCCGGCCCCCACAAGGGCGACCTTGGTGAAATCATCCATCGAGGCGTGTACACGGGGGATCGTCACGCCGGCGAGGGCGGATGAGGCGGTGACAGCACCGGTGGTCTTGATAAAGGAACGGCGGTTGCTTGAGAACGATTCGTTAGGCTTGTTCATCGCGGCCATGCTTACTCTGACGTCAGCGGGGGCGTCAACTTCAATTCTTTTTTCGTGCTGCCTTCGTTTCTTCCGCTGGATTAACCTTTTCGGCGCGACCGCGTTGGTGTAGTCAAGCGGCTTCCGGATGACTGTTTTTTGTGGCGTTTGATTTTGGTGCTGATGTTTTTCACCCAAACCAGATTGTGGAGCCGGCGATGGGATATTCTGCCTTTCGCCGCGATGCTCGTGTCGCTGGGTTCAATCCCGGCGGAAGCGAGAGAGATTGATTTTTCGCGGGATGTTCTCCCGATCCTTTCAGACAAGTGTTTCCACTGCCACGGCCCTGACCCGAAGGAGGCACGAAAGGGTGATCTGCGACTGGATGACGAGTCCGACGCCAAGCGCGACCGCGATGGCTATCGCGTACTTGATTCCGAGAATCCGGGGCAAAG
This sequence comes from uncultured Verrucomicrobiota bacterium, assembly GCA_913050205.1. Classification (GTDB taxonomy): domain Bacteria; phylum Verrucomicrobiota; class Verrucomicrobiia; order Limisphaerales; family UBA1096; genus UBA1096. The sequence goes on along the minus strand of CAJXAU010000049.1, from coordinate 6,871 downwards.
CGAACTGCTTGCCCGAATTACCGCTGCCGATGAGGATGACCTGATGCCACCACCGGATGTCGGCCGGCCGTTATCCGCGGAACAGGTCGAGACGCTGAAACTTTGGGTGGCGCAGGGTGCCAAGTGGGGCCGGCATTGGGCTTTTGAGCGGGTCGAACGGCCTGCGCTTGGCCAACCGCGGATGCACCCGATCGACGAGTTGGTTGGCCGCCAACTCCAAGCGAAGGGCATGACAGCCAACCCAAGGGCGGATCGTCGCACGTTGATTCGCCGGTTAAAACTCGACTTAACCGGTCTGCCGCCGACCCCGGCGCAGGTGGAACGATTTATCGAGGACGACCAACCGGGGGCGTGGGATCGGCTAGTGACGAGGACGCTGGCATCACCCGCGTACGGCGAACGGATGGCATGGGACTGGTTGGAGGCGGCGCGCTATGCTGACTCAAACGGGTATCAGGGCGATCGCGAGCGTTCGATGTGGCCTTGGCGTGACTGGGTGGTTCGCGCGTTCAACGCGAACATGCCGTTTGACGAATTCACCATTCAGCAGTTGGCCGGCGACCTGTTGCCAAACGCGACACACGATCAAGTGTTAGCCACCGGATTCAACCGCAACCACATGATCAACGGCGAAGGTGGCCGTATCGCCGAGGAAAACCGTGTCGATTATGTGTTCGATATGACCGAGACGATGGGCACGGTGTGGCTTGGCTTGACGTTGAATTGCAGTCGTTGCCACGACCACAAGTTTGACCCACTTACGCAGCGGGAATATTACGAGTTCACCGCATTCTTCAACCAGACTCCGGTTAATGGCGGCGGTGGTGACCCGGCGACTCCTCCGATCATCGAAACCGGTTCGCCGGATTTGTTGGCCCGGATCGATGAAGCCAAGGCGGTTGCCACCGATAGCCACTCTGCCGTGGAGTCGCGACAGAAGGCGATCGCCGCTGAGCAGCCGGGTTGGGAGGCCAAGCGCAGGGAGGCCTTGGCCAAGCTAAAGACTGACGACTGGGTGTTGATGACGCCCACCAAGGCCAAGGCCAAGGGACAGGCACTGACCATTGAGCCAAGCGGTGCTGTCCTCGCGTCCGGAGCCAACCCGGAAAAGGACGAATACGAACTGGTGTATCGCTTGGCCAAGGGCGGAGTGACGGCGTTCAAGCTGGAGGCTGTGCGGCATCCGTCGATGACCGAGGGGCGATTGGCACGGTCGGACTCGGGCAACTTCGTGCTGACAGATGTACGATTTCGCCCAAGCCAAGCCAAGGACGCGTTGGTGATCGCCGGAAGCCAGGCGACTTACGAACAGGGCAGCCACAAGGTCGGCAATGCGTACGACAGTAATCCGGAATCCGGTTGGGCGGTTTGGAATGGCAGGACAATTGACCGCAATCATGCGGCGATGTTCCGGTTGAAGGACGTTTTGAATGTGGACGATGAGAGCGAACTTTCCGTATCGCTCAAGTTTAACTCATCCGCCAAGCACCACAACATTGGGTACTTCCGCCTTTATCAGACCGCGGTGAAGGAGCCAAAACTGGAGAGCGAAGAAGCGATGCTTTTGGCTGCGTTGGAAACACCATCCGCCAAGCGGACCGACGATCAAAAGAATCGAATCCAGGGAGCGTTTGAGGCGGCGGACGCGGCATTAGTCAAACTGCGCGCCAGCAAAAAAGCAGCGGACGATCAACTGAACCAACTACGCAGGCAATTGGCAAAAGTGATGGTCATGCGGGACATGGGAAAACCACGGAAAACCTACATGCTGGATCGTGGTCTCTACACAAAACGGGGTGAGGAGGTCGTTGCCGGCGTGCCAGCATCCCTGCCGAAATTTCCCGAGGGAGAGAAAAACAATCGGCTTGGTCTGGCCAAGTGGCTGGTCGACCGCGATCACCCATTGACAGCCCGGGTCACGGTGAACCGGTTCTGGCAGGCATTGTTTGGAATCGGGTTTGTGAAAACGGCGGAGGATTTTGGCGTGCAGGCGGAGTATCCGGTGCAGCGCGAATTGCTCGACTGGTTGGCTGTGGAATTCATGGAATCCGGCTGGGACATGAAGCAATTTCTGAGGACGATCGTAACCAGTGAGACATATCGTCGAAGCTCGGCAGTTACCTCACGTGAGCAGTATGAGATGGATCCGGAGAACAGACTGTTCTCCCGTGGGCCGCGTTTTCGCATGCCGTCATGGATGATTCGTGATCAGGCGCTGGCGTCGTCCGGCATTCTCAACGACAGGCAGGGTGGAGCATCGGTAAACGGCTACCAGCCGAAGGGAGTCTGGGAGGAGGCATCGTTTGGCCGGAAACGGTACAACCAGTCCAAGGGGCGCGCGCTGCATCGCCGGAGCCTCTATACCTTTTGGCGTCGGATTGTCGGGCCGACGATGTTCTTCGACTCAGCCAAGCGTCAGGTGTGTGAGGTGAAACCGCTGCGTACCAATACGCCGATGCACGCTCTCATCACGATGAACGACGTGACCTACGTCGAGGCGGCGAGGTCATTGGCGGAGACAATTTTGAATGAGGAAAAGCAGGTGAATTCCAGACTGGAACTGGCCTCGACACGGGTGTTGGCGAGGGGATTGTCGGAGCGTGAACTGGCCATTTGGAAACGAACACTGGATCGCTCGATGAAGGAATTCACAGCCGATCCCGGAGCCGCCAACGCGTATCTTGCCCACGGCGACACCAAGCCGGTTGGACAGATTGAACCGGTCGAATTGGCTGCGTGGACTGCGCTTTGCCTGAACATGCTCAACCTCGACGAAACACTGAACAAGGAATAATACGATGTCTGCCTCGTGGAATATTTTGGATCCGACCGCGCCGGCACCGGTGCGTGATCGGCAGTTGGCAATCAATCGCCGTCAGTTTTTTGGCAGGAGTGCCACCGGGATCGGCGTGGCCGCGTTGGGTAGCCTGCTTGGCCGCGACGGGTTGACCGCTGCGAACGAGCCCGGAAACTCGAAAGGTCTGCCCGGATTGCCGCACTTCGCACCGAAGGCCAAGCGTATCATTTATCTTTTCCAAAACGGCGCACCAACGCACATCGATCTTTTCGACTACAAGGAGCAGTTACCCGAGGTTCATGGCAAGCCGGTGCCGGAGGAGTATTTCCGGGGCAAACGCTTCAGTACCATGACCGGTAACCCGTCCGGTAAATTGATGCTGCAACCGGTTGAACCCTTCAAGCAGCACGGCCAAAGCGGCGCTTGGGTGAGCAACTTCCTGCCTCACATCGCGAAGTCGGCCGACGACATTTGCTTCATCAAAAGCATGCACTCCGATGCGGTGAACCACGCGCCGGCCATCTCATTTTTGCTGAGCGGCGCACAAATTCCCGGCCGTCCGACGATGGGGGCCTGGTTGAATTATGGACTGGGCAATCCCTCCGAGGATTTGCCCGGTTTTGTTGCGATGACTTCAGTCAGCAAGGGTACCTCGTGTGGGCAGATTTTTTATGACTTTTACTGGGGTTCCGGTTTTTTGCCCACACGATTTCAGGGGGCCAAGTTTCGCGGCAGCCGTGATCCGGTTTTGTATTTGAAAAACCCAGCCGGCATGAAACCGGGGCTGCGGCGTGGTTTGCTGGACGACCTCGCTGAGTTGAACGAGTTGAAATTTCAAGAGACTGGCGACCCGGAGATTCGCACCCGCATCGCCCAGTACGAGATGGCGTACAAGATGCAGACATCCGTGCCGGAGTTAACCGATTTTTCCGATGAGCCGGATCATGTGCTGGACCTGTACGGTCCGCAGGTGCGGGAACCCGGAACGTTCGCCTACAATTGCCTTATGTCTCGTCGCTTGGCCGAGCGTGGAGTGCGCTTCGTCCAATGCATGCACGCCGGTTGGGATCAACACAACAGTCTCACCACAGAGCTTTACACACAGTGTAAGGACACCGATCAACCCAGCGCCGGGCTTATCAAGGACCTGAAGATGCGCGGGATGCTCGACGACACGCTCATCATCTGGGGTGGGGAGTTTGGGCGCACGCCGTTCATTCAGGGCGACATTAAAAACCGGCCGCGCTGGGGGCGGGATCACCACCCCTATGCCTTCACCATCTGGATGGCCGGTGGTGGTGTGAAGCCGGGCATGAGTTGGGGTGCCTCCGATGACCTTGGTTTCAATGCTGCTGTCGATCCGGTGCATGTTCACGATTTACAGGCCACAATCATGAAGTTGATGGGTATCGACCATGAGCAACTCACCTATCGGTTTCAGGGTCGTTATCACCGCCTGACTGACGTCCATGGCAAGGTCGTCAACGGCGTCATTAGTTAGTTCGCGCTTGGCCAAGCGGTCTGAGGCCACGCCATCCGTTAATGCCCTTGGCGTTGAATTGAGGCTCAGGCTTTTTTGAGTTTCAAGAGATGGATTTTTAGGCGGTCGATGAGGACCGCGATGAGGATGACGGCACCGTAGATGACTTTTTGCATGTGCGACTCGACGCCTGTGAGGTTCATCCCGTTATTTATGACGGCAATAATGAAAGCCCCGATGAGGGTGCCGAGGATTCGGCCCTGACCACCGGCGAGGCTGGTTCCCCCCACGACAACAGCCGCAATCACCTTAAGTTCCACGAGATCACCGGACTTGGGGTCGCCTGTGATGTGAAGAGAGGCCTCCATGACACCCCCGAGACCGGCCAGCAGCCCGGTCAGCGTGTAGACGAATACCAACACCCATTTCACCGGTACACCGGAAAGCCGCGCGGCTTCCGGATTGCCTCCGACGGCATAGATATAGCGCCCGATCGAGGTGCGCGTCATGACGATGTGGGCGATGGCAAACAGGATGAGCATGAGGATCACGCTATTGGGTAGGCCGAGAAAATCACGCCCGCGCCCGAGCCACCCGAATGCTTCGTTGGCCACCGGTACGGGGGCGGAGTCGGAGAATATGAATGCCAGCCCCTTGGCGATAAACATGATGCCAAGCGTGGCAATGAATGCGGGTATGCCAAACAGCGTCACGAGGCTGCCAGTGAACAGTCCGGCGAGACCACAGGCGAGGATGCCGACCATGGCGCCGAGCCAAAGATCTCCGGTGGAGGGGGCATCTCCTCCCAGTGACTGAATAGCCAGCGCCGTGATGACTCCGGAAAAAGCGATCAGGCTGCCGACCGAGAGGTCGATCCCGGCGGTGATGATGACCATCGTCATGCCGATGGCAATAATGGCCACCACGGAAATCTGTTTCATCACGTTCAACAAATTGTCCCGCTTGAGAAAATTGGGCCAGCGATAGCTCGTGGGTTGATAGACTTTCGCGTTGGCGAGGGAGGGGTGCGCTTGGCCAAGCGGGCCAAGGTTCGAATTGGCAAAACTGGCCATATGTTTGTCGGCAACGATCCCTGCAAGCTCAGTGCCTGTTGCGGCGAAATCGGTAAGTGCTTTTCGGGCATCGACTGGTTGCCCAATGGTTGTTGCCCCGACCGTGATCCCTGCTTCTTCCAGTTGATCGGCCAGTGTATTGGCGAAGGATTCGCCTTCACCGCCTTGGCGCACCAATACGATGACACTGGCTCCGGCTGGCAACTCGCCGCCTACGCGCTTGGCCAAGCGCTCGGCAGCAGCGGAACTGGTTGGTGATTGTTCCTCGATGGTCACGTAGCTAAACCAGGCGCAAAGCAGCGCCAAAACGAATATCGTGCCGTAGTCGAAAAGTAGTTTTGTGTAGTCTAATTGCTTCAAGGAGTTTTGGGGCAGGGGTTAGGGGTTCGTCTTTCCTTAAGGCGACGGATCTGGGATGTCAGCCCGAATTGTTCTTCTCTCGGGAATGACTTGGTTAATGGGGGGATTTCATTCGTGTAGGCCATCGCCTTTTGCCGCACAACCAAATCCCTGTAGTCTTGAATACTCATGCTACCTGATCCCTCTCTTCTGCCTCATTACCTCTCGCTTGACTGGTGGCCAGGCGCATCACCTCTTCCTGTGTCGCGTTGGCGGCGTCGGTGATTTCGCCGGTGATTCGCCCCTCATTCATGACGAGGATGCGGTCGCTCATGCCGAGTATTTCCGGTAACTCGGAACTGATCATAAGTACGGCTTTGCCCTGTGCGGCGAGTTGGTTGATGAGTTGGTAAATTTCGTACTTGGCCCCGACATCGATACCGCGAGTGGGTTCGTCGAAAATGATCACTTCGGCGTTGCGTTGCAGCCACTTGGCCAGAACGACCTTTTGTTGATTGCCGCCGGAGAGGGTGCCGGCAACTTGTTCGGTGCCCGTGACCTTGATTTGGATTTGATCGACGTATCCGGTAAAGGCGTGGGCTTCCTCTTTTTGACGGATGAAACCACCCGAGGAAAATTGCCGGAGATTTGGGAGGCCGAAGTTTTCGCGGACGGTTTGACCGAGGACGAGGCCCTGCGCCTTTCGGTCTTCGGTCAGCAGGCATATGCCTTCTCGTATGGCGTCGCGCGGGGTGTTGATGTTGAGCGGTTGGTCATCCAGTAGGATTTGCCCGCTGTCTGGTCGGTCGGCGCCGAACAGCAAGCGAGCCGTCTCGGTGCGACCGGCTCCGACGAGTCCAGTTAGTCCCAACACTTCGCCGCCGTTGATTTTGAACGACACGTCGCGGACACGTTCGCCCTGATTGAGACCTTCAACAACCAGTCGGGAATCTCCGGGCGTGGATTCACGCTTGGGAAATTCCTTGTCGAGACTGCGGCCGACCATTAGCTCGATCATCTGCTCGCGGGTAAGTTTCTCGATGGGGTGCGTGTCGATATGTTCACCGTCCCGCAAAAAAGTAACCCGGTCGGCGATCTCAAAAATCTCATCCAGCCGGTGGCTGATATAAATGATCCCAATACCCTGAGACTTCAGTTCGTTGATTACCCGGAAAAGCCCCT
>CAJXAU010000048.1 GCA_913050205.1 uncultured Verrucomicrobiota bacterium | reverse complement strand
AGAGGAATCCAGCCATAGTTTCAGTCCCATCACTGTGCCGGGGTCGATTGGCTTGTTTACTTCCGGGTCAATGTGCGGTGGCTGTTCAGTTTTGGATTTCCAATGCTGAACGGCACCGTTGCCATCCACGATCATCGATCCGGTATCGCTGGCGTCCAGCCACAGTGACAAGCCGGGAATGGTTCTTGGCAGGCCAGCTTCGACCGGGCTTGGTCTGGGCCGTGTCGCACGCCGATCCTTGCCCGAGGCGAACACCAAGGTGCGCTCTCCCGGCTCAAGCACATGCTCCGGGAAGCGCCACTTGAACGGGGCCGCCGAATCATCCGATAGCCCGTGATTGAGCAGGTTGACCGGCTGATCGGTGGGGTTGTGGATTTCGATCCAGTCAGAAAAGTCGCCGTCGTCATCGGCCAAAGTCGTACGGTTGACCGGCATGAGTTCGCTAATCACCACGCCATCGGCCTGTGCCGACACCGCCCACAATATCCCGGCAATGAAGCCCACAACCGGGCTCATTCGGAGGGAGGATCGTTGGGTATTGCGGCTACTCAATTTGTTTCACTTGGAAAAATTTCATCTGGTCGTCCAGCTTGGTGCGAAACTCCACCGTTTGGCCCGGTGGAGTGTCAAGGACGGCCTCCTCGTGCCACAGGTCGCTCGACAAGTCACGGCTAGATAGGACGCGAAAGATGAGTCCGTCCCCCGGTTCCCACGTCACAAAAAACTCACCTTCGGAGACCTTGAATCTGAGCCTGAACCGTTTGACCGGCGGGGCGGGCGGGGGAATGAGGATCACCTCGCGGCCATCCGGTTGTGGGCCGTAGACGTAATGATCGATCCATCCGCCGCCCGGTGCGCCAAGCGCCAATTCGCCCTGGCTCGCAGCCAGCTTAAATCCGAGCCAGTCGTGGCCCATCGCAAGCTGCCCACCGGATGCGATGAAGCTGAGTGGCGGGAAAGTAAACGCGGCCGGCCGACCGGCTGGTTGATTCGTGAGTCGCAGTCCCGAGAGGGGAACCGGCCGCACCCCGGTGTTTTGCAGGATCACACGGTCGCCCTTGCCGGCAGATGGGTTGGCCGTCCATCCAGCGAGCCGGATGTCGTGCGCTTGGCCAAGCGGTACCGCTTGGTTTGCCCGGCCAAACGTCGGGTACGTCAGAGTCCAATCGCTCTCACGCCCGGTACGACCGATGGAGAGCCCCTCAATTTGCCTGCCGAACACCACAGAGTCGATCAGCAGGCCGGTGCCATCATAGAGCCAGAGGCCCTCGCCGTCGTTGTCCAACCTGAAGTCCAGCCCATCATTCTTGCCGCCATCCATGACCAAAAAGCCGTTGGCCTCGATCATGGTGTGTTCCGGGAAGACGAACCGGTGCGGCTTGGCCGGATTGTCCGACAGGCTGTAACCGCCAAGATTGGTGGGCGTGGCACTGTCGTTGAACAGCTCAATCTGGTCACGACCGTTGCCGCTTGGCCAAGCGAGCAGTTCGTTGATCCGAACCCGGCTGATATGAGGATTCACGCGCCACGTTTTAGAACGGGTCGCTTGGCCAAGCGATTGCCAGCGTCCGGCACTATTTTTGCCGATGACCTGTACGGTGTATTCGCCGGCGTCGAGCCCGGCCAGGCGGATGGGGTGGTTAATCGGCTGCTCGGTGCTCAGCGACCCGCCGTTGACGCTGTAACGGTAGTGGGTGATACCCGGTCCGCCGACGCTCAAATTGGCGCTGGTCTCGCGGGTCAACGCTTTCGGTTCGCCGGAGATGGAGGCGCCGTTCGGCACCCGCGCGCCCATGTCGATCCCATTTGGGCCGGTGCCGATCGCGGGTGACCCGAACCGCAACGAAACATCGGTTGGCGGATGCGTGAGAAGGGGATCGCTCTGAATGTTCCGTTCGCCATGCCAGTCGTGCGAGGGCCGGATGATCGAGTCAAACACATGCAGCCACAACCAACGTTTTTCCAGCCAAAGCGGATTCAAGTGAATGAGATCGGTGGGGTTTCCGTGGAAAATATTTCCCACGAGCCGGGCGCCCTTGGGCATTTCCACGTCATGCTTCGGTTCGTCGAAGGCGATCGCGCCAAATCGGCTGTTGGTGAAGGTGTTGTTTTCCGCCGTTAGCCGGGCGTTTTCCTTGAGCAAAATATGGTGGTCGTTCGTGTGAAAAACGTTTCGTACCACCGTGATGTTTGACTCGTCAGTCTTCACGATGACCTTCGCGGTTTTCGAGAATTGTGATCGGTATTTGGGTGTCAACAGATCCTCGATTCCACCGACCTCGAGGCCCGTTGCGTCGAGCAGTTGATCGAGATTCGGATCGGTGAACCGGCCTCGATTGTCCATCCGCGTGCGGAATGACTTTGCGGCGCTGCCGGCACCGGACACGTGCACGTTGAGCCACGTGCCGGCATCCGGCTTGGGCTTGCCCGTGGCGATGGCGGCCGAAAAGTACCCGAGCCGGTTCGCGTTGGTGAACCCGCTAAACGTATTGCCCTCAATGTGTGCGTCCATGCCGTCAAGATCGAGGCCGTCATCATTGCCGCCGAGGAACACGTTGTCGTAAAGCTCGAGAATCGGGCCGGGTCGTTTTCCACCGCTAATGTCCATCACGTCGTTGCCGCCGGTCGTCCGGCCGAATGTGCACCGCTCGAAAACCAATTCGCCGTCCGCACGAATCCCGACTCCGCGAACATGTTCGCTGTGTTCCAGTGCGGGAAAAACGCTGTCGCGCACGGTGAGCGAGGCATTGCGAAACCAGATCAGGTTTGTCTGGGTTTGGTGCCAGCGAACGTGGTCGAGTGCCATCGCGGAGTTTGTCAGCGCCAACGCGTAGGAATCGGTCTGGTGAAAATCGACGTGAGCCAGTCGGCTTGGCTTGGCGGCGTTGATCAACCGAATCCCGCCCCACGGTTGCGACTCCCCCGGCAGCCCTGTTAACTGGATTCGTTTTTCCTGTTCGCCGTTTGCGATCAACCGGCCAGCGACCTGCAGGTGGGCACCTGGGGCGAAGCAGACCGTCGCGCCCGGATCAATCGTCAGCGTGGCATTCTCCCCGACCTGTAGCGGCTTCTCAATGAATACCGGTTTTTCCGCCGTCCAGGTCGTGTCGCGGTTGATCGACCCGCCAACTGCAGCGGTTGGGATGGCACCGTACCAAACCGGGACAAAACGCCGCTGAGTCTCCGAACCATCATCATCAAGTGTCTGAATCAGGATTTGGTTTAATCCCGGCCGAAGCGTGACCTTGGCTTGCCAATGTGCTCGGGAACCGGCAAGCGCGGCCGCTTGGCCGTTGACATGTACCGCCGCAGTGGTCGCGGCGTCTGCCATGCCGCTCAATTCAATCCCGGGCGAGTCGGAAACGTACCACCCGTCGCGCTTGGCCAAGCGCGCATCGACCGTGAGGGCTTTTGGTACTTGTGCCAGCACAAACGCCCTCCGCTTGGCTGCGAACGCCTTGATGCGGTCGCGCTCGGTGGCGGGCAGGTAGTCGCCGGTCAGTTGATCGACCGTTCGTGAAAAGTTTTCCGGCTCGAACACGGTGTGCGCCAACTCATCAAGATGACGCCAGTAACGCGCGGCGACTCCGGGATGTTGCAGCACTTGGCCAAGCGCGGTATTTGCCGTGGCACGGAGTAGTGCACTCTTTTCGCCGCCGCCAGTACCCAGCACACCGTCGAGGTCGTAGGGGATTAATATGAATCGCGAATCTTCAACACCAGCGTAAAGCGCGTAGTCGCCCCGGTCCCCGGTCACGAGGCTCGTCTCCTCGTTACCGAGGAGGTCGTGCACCGCAAGGTGGCGGGTCCAGCTGTCGAGATTCATGTGCTGCTCCAACACGTCCGGCAACGTCGTGCCGTCCGTCTGGCCAAGCGTGCGCAGGAAGTTGATTAGGTCGGTGTAATCATTGAGCCAGCGGTTGGTTTGCTTGGCATAAAAATGCGTCTCAGCGTAGGGCGCAGCCGCGTCGCCAAGGTATTTTAAATCGGCATGGCCGCCGCCCTTGTACAGGTTGCCGTTGGCGTCTTCGGGAAACTGCCAGCGAATATACTCGGAATTCAGTGGATCCAGCTCCACGTAGTGATGAAACTGCGATGGCCCGCCGAGTGGCTGATTATTCTCGTACACGCGCACGACGCGCGCGCGTGGCGCGGGCAGGCCGGCGAGCCGAAACAGTGCGCTCCCAAGCTCCTGCACCTGCGGGCTGACGGCGTTCAGGTTGATCGCCGTCCGGTTTTGCCAAGGTTGATCGTTGGGAAAATTCACCCGCCTGCTTTTGTGAACAGCAGCGCGCGAGGTGGTTCCGCGGAGACGCACGCCAACGTTGTAGCGCACGGAGATTTTGCCACCCTCCCGGTTGATAAACGTACCGTTCATCTGCGCATCGCTGGTCCGGTACCACGGCTTCGCGCCAATGGCTGCCAACTCGCCACGCTCCTTTGCGGTGAGGATGATTCGATGTATCGGCCGCCCGGGCGCCAATCGTTTTTCGATGACCTGATAAAGTGCATGCGGACAACCCGGGTCAACGTTTGGCCAGATGCGTTCATTTTTGTTGTTGTCAACTGCCGTGACGAAAAACTCGACCACCGTACCGCTGGGCTTGGGCGGTATCGTTGCTCGATAGAGTCCCTGATTTTTTCGTTTCATCGGCAAGGACTGGAACGCCGCTTCGCCGTCCTCCCGAAAATGGAGTCGAGCCGTAACCGTGTCCGTTTGTTCATCGGCGATGCGGACAGAGATGGTCACCTCGTCGGCCGACGCCGGCAGGGAAGGGGAATGCTTGGGTTCGAGGATCATCGGCGGGAGGTCGCTGGTGTATGTCGAATTTATCCTGCCCGGTGTGCCACCATCGGCTTGGCTGGCTGCCCAGTTTTGGCCGTGGTTGATGGGCAGTTCAGGTTGGCGCAGTTCCAATGAGTGTCCGCCGCCATCGTGGTCGCTTTGCCAAACCCAGCCGCGGTGACCCTCCTGAAGCGGGCCGCGTACCCGGCGCGACCAGTCGCCCTCGGTGGCGTACCGGATTTTGTCCACCGTCTTGCCGGCGTCATCAACCAGCCGGATCGTTTCGCCGTTGTTGCCCAGTCTCCCCATCCAAGGCCCGGAGATGTTCTTCAGATCTGGATGCAGTTCCACGAGTCGGTCGGGATCGGAGGCGACGACGAGGCCGGTGCCCGGCGGCAGCGATTGGGTGGTAAATAAAAAATCAATCCCGCGATCCAGTCGCCATCCTGTGAGCGAAACTGTTTTTTTACCGTGATTCCAAAGCTCAACAAACTCCTCCGCGGTCGATTCATTTTTTGGGCGATAGTGAATCTCGTTGATCCGCACGTCTGCCATAAGGGAGAAAGTAGCGGTCAAAAGAAGAAGCCAGACACCAAAACGAGGCAGCGAACGAGCCGGTTGGCGCAGTCTTTCCGAAGGGAAATCAGAGAAAGGCTGATGGTCGATTTTTCCCATGACACAATAGACGTCGCATCAAACCCACCTCAACCGGACAGGGATCTGGCTACCTGAATCTTGATGGGAGTGCTGAAGAGAAAAAATGGAGCGGGTGAAGAGACTCGAACTCTCGACAGTCACCTTGGCAAGGTGATGCTCTACCAACTGAGCTACACCCGCTCCCGGAAAGCGGAGGCGCAAACTACCGAAATTGGCGTCTTTTGCAAATGATTTTTTCAATTTTTTTTGAGGAATTGCCTGCGAACGAGATCGGGAAAAACGCAGTCGTCGCACAGGGCGTTTGTCCGGTTACAAAAGTCGGCCTGCACCTGCAGGAGGCCCTGCTGTGCAGCTGCTCCACGGAGGCTGATGCGCCTGACTCCAAGCAGGCGCTGCCGGACGAACCGGAGGCGCGAGTTGTCCTGCCCCTTTGGCCAGGCGAAGTAGCGCTCAACCACTCGTTGCCGAAGGCCGGCGTTGTTGTCCTCCAGCGAGCGAGCGTAGAGCCACGGTAGGATGATGTTTACGGCGATGTCGTGCAGCCGCCCGGCACCCAGCAATGGCTGCGCCTTGGCAAATCGGCCAGAGCGAAAAGTCCAATGTGTTGACCAGTATTCGTCGTTCGCAGTGAGGTGCTTGAGCAATGCTGCTGCCGGGGTCGGCCTGGTTTTCGTCTGGCAAACCCAGTCGTCCAGCCACGGGATAAAGTTCGGGCGCGACAGCCAATGTGCAGCGAGGGCCAAGCGGCGTTCGGGGCGGTTGGCCGGGCGCAGGCCGTGAAACGTCCAGATGCCCTTCGGCAGGATGCGCTTGGCCAAGCGGTCGCGGTCGCGCCACCACTGATCCCAGAGGGTGCGCAGGTGGCGGTTGGTGAGCCTGTCGCGGTCGAGCTGATCGGGCAGCAGCCCACCCACCCCAAGAAGGCGCGCCAATAGCGCGACCGGCTCGGTCGGTTGGCCAAGCTGGGGCAGCAGTTCAGCGAGCCGTCGCATGGGCCAACTGTTCTGTTTGTAGCCCAGCGCGGTGAAGAGGCCGATCCATAGTGCCTGTTTCCAGTTGGCTTGCTCGGCGACGGCAGCCAGTGCTGCGGCCTTGGCAGCCAGTCGTGTCTGGGCCGCTTGGCCAAGCAGGTCGTGTATTTTGGTTGCCGGCAGGTCGGCGAGTGGTGCCGCGCATCGCCCCAACGAGCCTGGCGGCACGGCTGGCGCTTGGCCAAGTGCCTGGGCAATCTGGGCGACCGGGGCGTCGAGTTGATCTCTCAACTCGACCACGGGCATGTCGTTTGGCCCACCGGCTCCGGCCTGCCAGACGACGTGTAGCCTGACCCCGGCAAACGTGGGGTTGGCGTGATGCCCGTGTTGGTGCCATCCCCCGGAGGCAACGTCGATCTCGATGTCGCACTCGACCGGCGCAGCACGGCCGACTTGAATGTATGCCCGTTGAAAATCCGGCCCGGCCTCGAGGTTTAGGAAGCCGGGATGCAGCACTGTGACGCGGCGGCCGTCTGAGGTGCAGAGGTCGGCCCGACGGATGCGCTGATATTGCCAAACCTGCTGTAGAAATTGCTCGGGCGGCGGAGTTTGCCCCTCTCGCAGGACGGATGGCATCGCCTGTTGACGCCATTGTGAGTAGAGGCTGGGCACGGGGAGAGTATTTCGCCCGTGATTCGTGGTTTCAAGCCTCCAAAAAAAACACTTGGCCTCGGGGGCGGATTGGGGTTTCCTGCCGGTCGCATTTCGCATGAAAAACATGATGTTTACCAGAGGTATCGTTTTTGCCGGACTGGCGCTGGGGCTAATCGCCGCCCCAGACCTAGCCGCGCAGGAGAAGAAGGAGGAGAAGCCCAAGCCGCAGTCGGTCTTCAAGGACAAGGCACTGGAGGAGGGCGTTCGGAAGTTTGTGTTCGCCAAGCGATACAATAAGGAGCCGTTGGTCGAGGGGGATCTGATCCATCTCTCCACCATCAAGGTCACCAACGCGGGTATCAAGGATTTGAGCGGTCTCGAGAAATGTCGCGCTCTCGCCTCGTTGGATCTGTCGGGAAATGAGATTACTGATTTCAGCGCGATCAAAGATCTTAAGCGTATCCAATACCTTAATCTCGCGAAAAACAAGATCGAGGACATCTCGCCGATCGCCGGGTTGACTGCGCTGCAGTACATCGAGCTTTCCAACAACCGCGTGAAGGACTTAAAGCCGCTCGAGAAACTCAGCAATATGCGTTCGCTCTATCTCTCGAACAACCGCATCAACGATTTTTCACCTGCGCTAAAGCTGACCAAGCTGTGGTCGCTGTATCTGGATCACAACCAGATTACCAAGCTCGATGGCGTTGCCTCGCTCAAGGGTCTCACCACTCTCTCGGCCGGCAACAATGAGATCGCCGACCTCAGTCCGCTCAACGGACTCACCCGCCTGCACTTCCTGTTCCTCGAGAACAACAAGGTGGCCAACCTCGACTCTCTCGTCAGCATGGCCGGGACCGACTACAAGGGGCCGAAAAACTTTGCTCCATTCCTGCGCCTCTACATGAAGGGCAATCCGGTGGACGGCGCTGCCGACAGCCGACTGCAGTTTGCGCGCCTGATGAAGTTTGGCGTACGAGTCGAGACCCCCCGTCAGCCCGAGTTGGTCACCTTCAACAGCACCGGCTGGTCCGGCGAGTTGACTGGCGACCAGTTGGCCGCATTCCAGAAGGACATCCTGCAGCGGTTCGGCCTCGTGAAGGATGCCAAACTCAAGCTGCAACTCAGCGTGGCTCCGGAAGACGGCATCACCAAGCAGGAGGTCGACGAACTGAAAGCCGCCCTGAAAAAACTCGGCCTCAGCGACAAGGTCGACCTGAGCCTGTAAAAACGCTCATCCACTTTTCCAAAAGCCCGGACAGCGCGTCCGGGCTTTTTTCGTAAACCAAGCGCTTGGCCAAGCGGGCAATTTTCATTCCATTGGCTGCGATTAGTTGGTAAGCCTTTCCGCCCGCCGGGATGGTTTTTACGGCGGATTTTTTCCCATGGCTGGTCATAATAAATGGTCCAAGGTTAAGCGGCAGAAGGGGGTCACCGATGCCAAGAAGGCCAAGGTGTTTGCCAAA
>CAJXAU010000047.1 GCA_913050205.1 uncultured Verrucomicrobiota bacterium | reverse complement strand
TACGACAATCCGGAGACCTCGGCTTGATTCATTATCGGATAACAGTTGTCGTTCTCAATCAGGTCGAGATGGCCGGTGTTCGCCGACAAAATGCACGGCACTCCGCTGGCCATTGCCTCCATTGCCACTAGATTCGTTCCCCCCTCACAGCGGTTGGGGAACACGGCCACATCCGCCTGTGCAATCACCTCCGGCATCAGGTGATTCGAGACCATGCCATAGTCGTGGATGTTTTTTTCCGGCACACCGTTTTCAGCTATCCATCGCGCGATGTCGCAATTCCCTTCATCATCAACTTGCGGAACATTCGCCACATGGTTGCCAAGCGTAATTCCCTGCATCGACTCCGGCCACTGATTGTGCCAGGTCGTTGCTAAAACAGCGTCCGGGTGAGTTTTTACGAATTCCCGAAATGCCGCCACCATTATGTCTTGGCCTTTTCGGTGCTCCAGTTTACCACCAGAGTAGACGACGAACCGCTCCCCTCTTTCTCGGGGCACAGGGCGAAACAAACTCAAATCCACCCCTTGTATGAACGTGTCCACATTAGTCAGGCCATGTTCACGTAACACGCGTGTGTTCCATGTCGAACCCCCAAAAAGAATTTCAAACTGGTTCGCATTTCGAGTGGTATGATCGTTTGGTGTATTGAATTCGAAAAAAACGATGCCGAATTCGCGACTCCCCCGACAATGCGGTTTGACCGGGTTGTACATATCTTCATCATGCAGCGCGTTTCCCAGAGAGTGGATCACTGGAAACTCGCAAACCAATCCTCCTTCTCTGCTGCCCAACACCTTGGCCACCTCCTCCTCACGGCGCTTTAGTTTGTCAACGAGTGTAGTAAACTTTTCCGAGGCATGCTCCAGTTGGGCACTGGGATATAAAGGCACCGCCCGAAACCGGCCATCCACCTCCATTTCATGGGATATGTTCAGCCCCGCAATCCCCCATCCAGAAGAAAGTGACAACTGCCATTCCAGTCCCAGCCAATTATTCAAGTGGCTGCTCATTTTCGGATTATGATCATTAATTTGGTGGCGAATCTTTTTGGAGCGCTTGGCTTGTTTGTTGCTATGTATTTTGGCCTTGGCTAACGCACTTTGCCCAGATTTAACCCACTTGGATTCGGACATCGCCTCCGACCCTGCCTCGCCGCTGGTGTTCCAAGCTCTCGACCGAATTACCGAGGGAGCTTTGGACGACGCCAGAGTCTGCCTGAAAAAAGCACAGGAATTGGCCCCAAACGACCCGAACCTGCATTTTGCCCTTGGTTTGTTTCACGAGGAATCCGGTGACGCCGACAAGGCGCAACTCCATTATGAGCAGGCTGTGCAGCTTGATTCATGCCATGCCCAAGCCCTAATCAACCTCGGCCTGATCCAGGGCCAAAACCAAGCGCTTGGCCAAGCGGAGGCCTCTTTCCGAAAAGCGATCTCCGCATCCCCCAACCTGCCCGAGGCTCACCTAAACCTTGGCAATATTTTCCAGCAAACCAATCGGTTACCTGAAGCGGAGGCGGCCTACCGTTGTGCTCTCCGTATCGAGCCCACGTTGACGATCGGGCATCGTAATCTTTCCTCGATTCTTCTCTGGCAAAACCGCCACGCCGAGGCGCTTCAACACGCCCTTAAAGCCGCGCAATACGACTCGTACAATGGCGAAACTCACAACACACTTGGAGCGATTTTCAAGGCCACACAACAGGTTTGCAAAGCCGAGACCTGTTTTCGGTTAGCGCTGGAAACCGACAGGGAAAACGCCGCCTACCATACGAATCTTGCCGGCGCGCTGGTCGATGCCGGAAAGCTCAGCCAGGCGCAGTATCATTACCAACGGGCCATCCAACTAAACTCCAAGTTACCGGACGCCTATCACGGCTTGGGAATGTTACAGCTTCAAACAGGCAATCTTGAGGCTGGGTGGAAAAATTACGAGTGGCGCTGGCAGGCCGCGCGACAAAACGAACGCCGACACGCAGACAAACCGGAGTGGAACGGTCAATCGATCCCCGGCAAAACTCTGCTTGTCTACTGCGAGCAGGGTCTTGGTGATTCCATCCAGTTCGTCCGCTTCCTGACCCAAGCCGCCGAGCACGTCGGATCAGTTATCCTCGAGTGCCCATCCGAGGCGGCAGACTTGTTCCGAACCGTTCAAGTCGAGTCACTGACAATCATCACAGCCGGCGAACCGCCTCCATCGTTCGATTTTCAAATCGCCCTACTGAGTCTCCCGAAAGCACTTGGCACGACTCTCGAAAACATCCCGGATTGCGTTCCGTATCTAAGCCCATCCAGCCAAGCCAGCCCCATTCACAGACAGCTCTCCGGACAAAAATTAAACGTCGGCCTGGTCTGGGCCGGCAACCCCCGGCACCGAAACGATGCATTTCGCTCGATGCAATGGACTGACTGCGCCCCGTTGCTGGAGATGGATTGCATCCGATTCGTCAGCCTGCAACTCAACGCCAGCGACGAGGCAAACGCAGCGATCGCAACGTCGCCGAACGCAATCAATGCCGCTGAACATTGCAGCGATCTCGCCGCCTCTGCGGCCATGATTAGCGAGCTCGATTTAGTGATCAGTGTGGACACGGCCATGGCGCACCTGGCGGGAGCCCTCGGCAAGCCGGTCTGGTTAATGCTCCCGTTCGCGGGCGAGTGGCGTTGGATGACAAACTGTGACCACAGCCCATGGTATCCAACGATGAAACTCTTCCGTCAAACAAAACCGGGCGATTGGAGGACTGTCATTCAAAACGTTGTCGAATCGCTGGCAATAGCAGCTCTCCCCGACGACGTTTTCTCGTTGGAAAAACGTGCTCTTGAAGCGAAAAAAACGGGGCAATTGCAAAAGGCCAGACTGCTTTTTGAAAAAATCCTGACACACGATCCGGAGCATGTGGAGTCCAACTCAAACCTGGGCAACGTGCTGCTGGCGCTCGGCAAAACCGGGCAGGCCATTGAGGTGCACTCAACCGCCCTGCAACTCGCCCCGGACTCGAGCCAGGTGATTTTTAACCGATCCCTAGCGCTGCTCAAATCAGGTAACTATCAAACCGGATGGGCAGGCTACGAACACCGGATTAACCTGCCGCATTACAACGTATTCCGATCACGATTAAAGCAACCAGAGTGGCGAGGCGAACCGCTCGCAGGTAAAACTCTGCTGATTTGGGCTGAACAAGGCTTCGGCGATACGATCCAGTTTTGCCGCTATCTACGATTGATCGAGCGTCATGGCGGCCGGGTACTTTTTGAGTGCCCCCCTGAACTTGGTTCGCTCTTAAAAACCATCGATGGAATTGAGGTTCTCGAGAGAAGTGAGCATCCTCCAAGGCACGATGTACAATGCGCCCTGCTCAGCCTGCCCGGAGTTTTCAATACCACGGTTGAGACGATCCCGGCACCGGCCAGCTTTAATTTGGAACAAGCCCAACAACTACTGCAGGGCGATAACGATTCCAAACTCAAGATCGGACTCGCTTGGCGTGGCTCTCGTCGGAATCACACGCCTGAGCCTCGTGAAATCCCGGCCCCATTCCTTCCGGAACTTACTCGCACCAACTCAGCCCAATTTTACTCCCTGCAACTTGAGCAGATCGAAAACGAAACTGCCTTCACAAGTGACCTGATCTGGGCGAACGAATCACTGACGGATTTTCGTGCGACCGCACAGTTGATACAGCAGCTAGACCTCGTCATCACCATCGACACTTCGGTGGCGCACTTGGCCGGCACGCTGGGCAAACCAACGTGGCTGATGCTGCCTTACGGATCGGAGTGGCGGTGGCTGGAAAACCGGGACGACAGTCCGTGGTATCCCTCCATGCGTTTGTTCCGACAAACCAAGCCCGACAACTGGGTCGAGGTACTCTCAAACGTCAAAGCGGCTATTCAGGTTCTCCCCACACCCAAGGCGGCACACCACCTCAATCAAGCCGAGGCGGCACTAAACCAAAGCCAAGCGCAACTCGCTGCGGAACAGTACCGACTGGCACACGAGGCCAATCCCAAAAACCCGCTTATCCTCCGATTGCTCGGCAACACGCTGGACGCGCTTGGCCAAACGGAAGACGCCTTTGAAATCCTGCAACACGCAATCGAGCTTCAGCCGACTGACCCGGAAAACCATCACGAACTGGCGTTGCATTTCGCAACGCTTGGCCAAGCGAAGCAGGCGATCGAGTCCTACCAACGCGCAATCGAAATGGATCCGTCCTGCGCCGATTATCACTTCAACCTTGGCAACGTGCATTATGCGCTTGGCCAAGCGCAGGCCGCCCGCTCGTCCTTCAGTACAGCCGTAACGCTCGACCCGCAAATGGCAGCGGCACATTTCAACCTTGGGCAAGTTGACCAGGATGAGGGTAATCACCTCGCGGCGGCCCAGTCGTACAAACGGGCGATCGACCTTGATTTTCACTACGTCGATGCACTCGTGAATCTTGGGCTGACGCTGAAGGAGCTTGGCCAGTCTGATCTCACCCGTGAATGCTTCGAGTTGATTTTGCAAAAGCAGCCCGGGCACCCGATGGCCGGTGTCAATCTGGCCAAATTTTACCTTGAGCAAAACGATCCTACGGCTGCGGAGACAGCCTGCCGTTCGGTGCTCGAAGTGCATCCCACCCATGCCGAAGCACTGCTCAATCTTGGCGTGGCGTTGCAGTCACAAAACCGGACGCTCGATGCCATTGCCGCCTACGAAGAGATCGTCGCGCATCATCCCGATTATCCGAATCGCCAATTCAACCTCGCCTTCTCCGAGTTGATGGCCGGCCGATGGCAGTCCGGCTGGCAGCATTACGAGGCGCGCTGGGGTACGGACAACCCGGTCTTCACCGCGAAACACCCTCACATTCAAAATTGGAACGGCGAATCGCTCGCCGGAAAACGGCTCCTTTTTTTCACCGAACAAGGCTACGGCGACACCCTGCAATTTTGTCGATTTGCCCCGATGCTTGCCAGCGCCGGGGCTACTGTGATCATCGAGTGTCAGCCCGGTTTAAAATCGCTTCTGCAATCGATTCCAAACGTCGAGCAGGTCGTCGAGCAAGGCGAAACGATACCAGAGGTGGATTACAAATTGCCGATGATGTCCGCACCGCTGGTATTCGGTATCACGCCAGAGAATATTCCGATCGGTGCCAACGACCGTTACCTCACTGCTCCTGCAGCGGAGGGCATTCACTCGGATGGGCGATTGAAGGTCGGGCTGGTTTGGGCAGGGAGAGATCGATCCGTGCTCAACAACCGTTCACTGCCAAGCGCGATGCTCCAGAAATTGTTTCAGCAAACAGAAGGACTCATCGAGTGGTTCAGTCTACAAAAGGACGAACCGGCTGAAGCTGCCGAAATAATCACAACCACGCCAAACGTCTCCCGGTTGGGATCGCAGATCACCGACTTTGAATCAACGGCACGGCTGGTCAATGCGATGAACCTGGTCGTGACCATCGACACGGCCATGGCTCATCTAGCCGGGGCGCTTGGCCAACGCACCTGGGTAATGCTGGCGCACTCACCCGATTGGCGCTGGATGCTGCAACGCGACGACTCGCCGTGGTATCCGAACAGTCAACTTTTCCGTCAACCCACTCCCGGAGACTGGGACAGTGTGATCAGGCAAATTCGCGCCGAGTTATCTCGACTTGCCGGGAGTTGATCGGCCTCGCCCCTTGGCTCGGGTTGCTGGTTTTTTACGCTGCGGTTTACGCTTGGTCGTCTTGGAGGCTTCGCGTTTGGCCGCTTTTTTCTTGGCCTTGATTCCCTTAAGGCGGGATTGCTCGCGTAGAGTGGCCTTGCGTCCGGTTTTCTTTTTGACCGATGTCCGGCGGATCGGATCGATGCTCTTCGGGCGCGGCTTGGCCACGAGCCGAATATTGCATCCCTCAAAACCGAATGCCTTGCGCAGCACCCCGATGAGGTATCGTGTGTAGTTTTCGCTGAGCAATTCCTTGCGGTTTACGAACAACAAAAACGTCGGCGGCCTCGTCTCCACCTGAGTGGCATAGTAGAGCTTGAACCGGTGCCCTTTCGAACTGGGGGCGGGATTCCGTTCGATGGCCTCCTGCAACGCGCGGTTGAGCAGGCTCGTCGGGAGCGTCTGATTGAGTTGTCCGGACACGTAACGGATCGCCTCAAGCAAGCGATCCAGTTGAAACCCATCCAGTGCGGAGGTGAAAATTACTGGCGCGTAGTCGAGGAAGAACATGTTCGCCTGCACCCATTGGCCGAACTCCTCGAACATCATCTCCTGCTGTTTTTTTCGGCTGAACTTTCTTCCACCCTGTTTGCGTGCCTTTTGTGCCTCGGCCTTGTGGGCTTTTTCCGCAGCAGCCTGATAGAGATCCCACTTGTTCACCACCACCACACAGGCACAGCCGGCCTCAGTGATCTTGTCGCAAATCTTTTTGTCCTGCTCGGTGACTCCCTCGGCGGCATCGAGCACCATCACCGCAAGATCGCACCGTTCGATCGCCTTGTCGGAGCGGTTGACGCTGAAGAATTCCACTGAGTCCTTAATGCGGCGACGCTTCCGGATTCCCGCCGTATCAATCAGGTTGTAGCGCTGCCGGACACCATCGGTCTCGACTTCGAACGGCACGTCGATCGCGTCGCGCGTGGTTCCGGAGATATCACTGACGATCACACGCTGTGACTCGGTGAGCGAATTGATGATAGACGACTTGCCAACATTGGGCCGGCCAACGATGGCGATATTCATCGTCGGCTCATCGTCCGACTGGTCTTCTACCTCGTCGTCTTCAGGCGGCTTGGCCAAGGGCTTGGGCAATTGGCCAACCGCTTGGCCAAGCGGCGTGTCGACACCGCGATCGTGCAGCGCGCTGACCGGAAACATATGTTCGAAGCCAAGCTCGGAAAACTCATCCACCCCCTTGTCGTGCCCGACGGTGTCCACCTTGTTGATGATCAACAAAACCGGCTTTCCTGCCTCGCGCAGCATCCCGGCCACCTCGAGATCCATCGGCACGATGCCATCGTGCACGCTGACGACGAACAGGATCACGTCCACGTCATCGAGTGCCACCTGTACCTGCGTCACGATCTCCTGCGCAAAATCGTCCCCACCCTGCTCGCCCTTCAGCAGGCCGATGCCGCCGGTATCGACGAGCATGAATGGCCGACCCTGCCACTCGACCTCCGCGCTGAGCCGGTCACGCGTGACACCCGGGCGATCATGTACAATCGCAATCCGCCTGCGCGCGATTCGATTAAAAAGGGCCGATTTTCCGACATTGGGCCGGCCGACGATGGCTACCACTCCCGACACGCCGGTGGTTGTAACCGGTTTGGTGAATTGTTACGAGGCGGGTTTTTTTAGGAATCGCCAACCGGTTGTTTCTCTGGATAATGCCCACCCCGGATGGATCTCGCCGAACGGACCAAGGTCACCTTCAAATTCGAGCAGCGCCGGGCCGTCTGCAACGGCATCCTCGAAACCGCAGGAACCACGTTTCTACTCCTTACCGTGGTCAAGGGCTTCGGCGACCCGGGGCCGATTGCCAAGGCACTGGTCTCGACTGCCGCCAGCATGGGCCTGTTACTCACGCCGGTGGTGGTGTCGCTGGTGCAGACCCTAAAGCTGCCGGCTGCGGTGGCCGCCGGGCGGATGTCACTGATCGGGGCGGCTCTATTTTTCCTGATGGCCACCGTCGAGTCGCTGCCGGTTTTTCTTATTGGCAGCATCGTTGCCATGTCCTGCTCCACCGGAGCGATCCCGCTGCTCACGCAGATTTACCGCGACAACTACCCGGCGGACAAACGGGGCCATTACTTTTCTCGCACGGTCTGGTTCCGTGTGATCGGGGCCGGGCTGTTCAGTTTTCTTGCCGGCTACGTGCTGACCCGGACCGGGGCCGATACGCAGGAGGGACTCGGGCATTACCGCTGGTTGCTCGTCATTTTCGGCGGCGCATTCTTGGCGTCGTGGTGGTTCCTGAAACACTTCCCCTCCCGACCTCTTGAGAGCGACGCGGGCAGCCATCCATTCCGCACGCTGCGCTTCGCAAAAACCGACAAGCTGTTCCGTCACGCGCTCATTTGCTGGATGCTGATGGGTTTCGGCAACCTGATGATGATCCCCATCCGTGTCGAATACCTCACCAACCCGGTCTATGGCCTGCAAAAAACCGATCTCACCATCGCCATGCTCACGCTGGTCATCCCGAACGTGTTCCGCCTGCTGCTCAATCCGCTTTGGGGCTGGCTATTCGACCGCATCAATTTTTTCCTGCTACGCTCGGTGCTGAACCTGTTTTTTGCCGTGGGCATCCTCGTGTTTTTCAGCAGCGACAGCCTGACCGGAATGGTCGTCGGGCAGATCTTTTTTGGAATTGCCCACGCCGGAGGCGACATCGCATGGGGCATGTGGGTCACCAAACTGGCCCCTGCCAACCGCGTTGCCGACTACATGTCGGTACACACTTTTTTCACGGGCGTACGTGGAGTGCTGGCGCCGCTGATCGGTTTCGGTGTTTTGGCCTCCGGCCTGGCCATTGGCAGCCTCAGCCACATCAGTGCGGGGATGATTCTCCTCTCCGCCATCCTTCTTGTTCCAGCCATCCGGCAGACTTGGAAACAAATCGGCCAAGAGGAAAACTAATCCGGCGCTTGGCCAAGCGCTTGGCT
>CAJXAU010000046.1 GCA_913050205.1 uncultured Verrucomicrobiota bacterium | reverse complement strand
CCAAACTGAGAACACACTGCAGAGGCCGGGCCAAGTGCCCGGCCTCTTTTTTTTTGCCCAAGTGGAGGGACAAGTCAGCGAGTTCGCTTGGTTAAATGGGGTTGAAAAATGAAAGAGACACCGAGCCAACAGAACAATACTGAAGTTTTCTTTATCCCTGAGTATCTGAGTTCATCTTCGTGACCTTCGTTGGTACATCCAAACCACGGCCTCGCGGGCTCGGCCCTCCATTGAACTGTAGCAGTGCCCCCCTTGGCCAAGCGCTTGATTTGGATTTAATTACCAGATTGGGCTTGCTTCGGTTGGTCATGGGCGTAGTTTTTTTCGAAGCAATAAATTTGAGGCTTTATGAATAAACGTCGTTCATTTTCGAAGGGGTTTACCCTTATTGAGCTTTTGGTGGTAATAGCAATTATCGCTATTCTCGCAGGATTATTATTACCAGCACTCGCCCGAGCCAAGGGCAAGGCTATCGGGGCTAACTGTTTAAATAATCAAAAGCAGTTGGGCCTTGGATTTACCATGTTTGCCGATGACTACAAGGATTCCTCTCCGGTTGCTTCCCCGTCTAGCTTGAAGGGAGATATTATCCCGAGTGCACCATGGAAGGCCAAGGATGGTAAAGTTTACGGCATGAACCGTGGTGGTTTTTGGGCCGGGGCGATAAGCCCGAAAGGGGGTTACACAAAGGGCGCGTCTCAAATCGAACGTAAACTTGAAGGGGCCACGGCAGGTCTGATGGTCAGTCCACTTTGGGAATACTGCCCAAGTACTGGGGTATACCACTGTCCTGGAGACCAGCGTGCCAAGCAGGGGCGAAACAACAATCTATGGGCCTGGGTCAGCTATTCCAAGGCGAACCCAATGAATGGGGGCGGTTGGCAAGGTTCTTCTGCCACTGGTGGTTCTCAGCCATACTTTACAAAGATTGCAGAAATACCCGACCCAGCCATGTCGATGGTTTTTGTCGAGGAACAAGATCCTCGCAATGAAAACCTTGGCACCTGGGTGATCAACGTCCCCTACGGTTGGGTGGATCCATTTGCAGTGGCTCACGGGAATGATAGTTCATTCAGTTTTGCTGACGGACATGCAGAAAATCACAAGTGGACCGACCCGAAAACCATTAAGGCGGCTCAGGATTCATCCAAGGGACAATCCAGTTTTTACTGGCAGGGCGGTAATGCCAATAACCCCGATTTTCGATGGGTTCATGAGCGGTATCGACACAAGAAGTATAAGCCTATTTGATCGATAAAGATTTCCAAACCCCGCCGGTTCCGGCGGGGTTTTTTTGCGTTTAGTGTCAAGTTGAACTTGCTTGGGGAACGCCCTTTTGAGAAATTTTGAGCGCGTCCCATGCATCGGGGAGGCAAACCAAACAACCAAGATGAATCGCCTCACATTCGGCGCGATGTTTTCAGTTACGCTTGCTTTTTGGCTGACGACAACTTCAGGGGGCGCCCAAGAATCCAAATTCGATCAAACTCGTGCCCATATTGAAAAATGGGTGCAAACCCGACAGTTAATCGCCAAAAAAAATGCCGACTGGAGGGTAGAGCAGGATAACATCCGTCAAACGATCGAACTGTTGAAAAAGGAGATCGGGCTGCTCGAGAAGGAGATTGAAGATGCCAAGCAGGTTGACTCGGAGTCGGATGCCGAGAAACAGCGCCTCACTCTCAGTCTGGAGGATTTAAAAAAGTCGAACAAGGTGGTGGACGATGCGCTCTGGACGATGGAACGACAGGCGCTGTCCCTCATGGCCCGTTTCCCCGAGCCGCTCAGGGATCGAACGACCGGCGTCCGAACACGAATCCCGCTGGAGGAGAAGGATCTTCGCGGTCGCTCCGCAGCTGAGCGAATGCAGAATGTGGTGGCAATGCTCAATGAGGCGGATCGTTTTAATTCTGCGATCACGCTGACGGTGGAACTTCGAAAGGATGCTGAGGGCAAGGATCGGCAGGTACAGACGATTTACCTTGGCCTTGGGCAGGCCTATTTCGCGGACGAAAAAGGGGCGATCGCTGGGACGGGAGTGCCGGGGACGGACGGTTGGACGTGGGAAGCCAAGCCCGAGTTGGCGGAGAAAATCCGCCGTGTCATAGATATTTATGAGAATCGCCGCCCGGCAGAGTTTGTGCCGGTGCCGGTTAACATCAAGTAGGAGGCATGATGATGAACAAGACGCCGATATTCCTGCTGATTGCCCTGCTTGGCCAAGCGCTTGGCCAAGCGCAAACGTTTCAGACCGCGGCCAGTTCGGCCAAGACCGATCTCGACGAGGCACTGGCCGAGTTGAGCGCATTGGAAAAACAGATCGCCGATAAAAAAATCCCGCTCTCCCGCGAGATGAACGAGTTGGAGAGCGATGTGATCGCCAAGCGCCGTGAGCATTCCGATGCCAAGCGGCTTCAGGATCGAAAAGCGGTCGACCTGACGCGGTTAAAAAACGAGGAGAAGGCCTTTAAGGATCAGAATGATTACCTGCGAAAAACATTGCTGGAGGAGTACATTCGAAGGTTTGAAACTCGTACGCATGCCAGTGAAAAGGAGCAGTATGCGGCCTTGGTGAAGTCGGCACGGGAGGCGAACGAGAATCCTTCGGCCAAGTCGGAGGAGGTGTTCAACCGCCAACTCGAGGTGGTACAGGCTGCGTTGAACCGGCTCGACAACCTGTTGGGTGGCCACGTTTACGACGGCTCCGCTGTGGCGGATGGAGTTCCGGAAAAGGGGCGATTTGTCATGGTTGGTCCGCTGGTGATGTTCACCGGGAACGGGGGGCAGTCCGGTCTGGCGGAACAGTTGCGAGGGACGACAGAGGCAAGCTTGATCGACCTCGAGGATGAGGCGTTTGCCACCGGGATATCAACCACCATCAACAGCGGGGCCGGCGAATTGCCATTCGACTCGACCATGGGGAACGCCTTGAAGATTAAGCAGGTGGAGGAGACGTGGTGGGAACACATCAACAAGGGCGGCGTGGTGATCTGGCCACTGCTTAGCCTTGGGTTGGCAGCTGCGCTGGTTGCGCTGATCAAATGGGTTCAGTTGTCGTCATTAAAGCAGGTGCGCCCAAGCGACCTGCAGGCGGTGTTGGACAAGGTGAACGAGAACGACACCGCCTCCGCGTTGGCCTTGGCCAAGCGCATCAAGGGGCCAGCCGGAGAACTGCTCGAGACGGCGATCCAAAATAATACTCAAAACAAGGAGTTGCTGGAGGAAATCCTGTACGAGAGAATGCTTCACACGAAGCCAAAGCTCGACCGGTTTCTGCCGTTCATTTCGTTGACAGCAGCCACGGCTCCGTTGTTGGGGTTGTTGGGCACGGTGACCGGCATGATCAACACCTTCAAGCTGATCACGGTATTCGGCACCGGTGATCCGAAGCGGCTTTCGTCCGGAATCTCTGAGGCATTGGTAACGACCGAGTACGGACTGATCATTGCGGTGCCCTGCCTGTTGATGTTCGCTTTTCTGTCACGCAAGGCCAAGGGCATCCTCGCGAGTATGGAACAGACCGCGGTTGGCTTCGTCAACGGGTTGGCCCCAAGAAACTAAAGGTCGATGGAGTCTTTGACTGAGTTCGTTTGGACAACCTGGAAATCGGGAGGGGTGGTAATGTTCCCGTTGGTTTTCGTGGCGTTGTTAATTTACACGGTGGCGACCAGTCTGTTGGTCAACTTTCGTCAACGCCGTTTCCGTCATCTCAATGACGAAACGGTTACAAACTGGGTGGCCGACCCCGAGCAGGGCGAGGGTGAGGTGGGGGAGATTATCCGTTACACACAGGATGAGGTCCAAAAGGTGGATGAAGTGCACAGTCGGTTTTCCGAGGTGTTTGCCTCCAGATTGCCTTTTTTTGAGCGACGCCTGATTTTCCTGAACACGCTCGTTGCCACGGCCCCGTTGTTGGGCCTGTTGGGGACGGTGATGGGAATGTTGATGACCTTCAAGGGCCTGTCAGTTGGCGGTGGTAAACTGGTCGACGTCGTGGCTAGCGGGATTTCGGAAGCGCTGATAACCACTGAGATGGGGCTGTTAATTGCTGTCCCCGGTTATTTCATGGCCTACGCGATCAAGCGGCGGAAGGATGAATACGAGGCGTTTTTGGTGCGACTCGAGAGCTTGACGCTGCAGCAATTCAAGCGAAAGGGGTTTGCCGTATGAGGGCCAGGCGATCCGTCACAGACGCTGACGAGGCGATGGACATCAACATTTCGCCGTTGATTGACATGGTGTTCATCCTCCTGATTTTTTTCATTGTGACCACGGTGTTCGTTGAGGAAACCGGAGTTGAGGTGGAGAAACCTGAGGCTGCCTCTGCCGCGCAACTTGACAAAAACAGCATTCTGATCGCGGTGACTTCGAAGAGCCAGGTGGTATACGGAGGTAAGGAGATTGGAGTGAACGGTGTGCGTGCCATCGTGCGTCGGTTGACGACCAAGGAAGACATGCCGGTAATAATTCAAGTGGATGAAGGTGCCAATGCGGGACTCGTGGTGAGGGTGATTGATGAATCCAAACTCGGAGGCGCCAAGAATATCAGTCTGTCTGCCGATTTGCCATAGCGACATGAGGAGAGTATTTCAGGTGGAATCGAAAAAGGGCGGCCTCGCAATGAGCCTTCTCGGTGGTCTGGTCATTTCTCTCCTGCTGTTTTTGATTCTTCCTTTTACGCAAAAGCTGACCGGCTCCAATCCGAAGAATCTGCTGTTAAAAGTTGACGTGTCGCTTCCGCCTCCGCCCCCACCGCCGCCTCCGCCCCCGCCTCCGCCTGAAGAGGAGGAGGAAGAGGATAAACCGGAACTGGAACAGGAGCAGCAACTGCTTTCATTGAACCAACTCGAACTGGCATTGAATCCCGGTTCGGGCGGGGTTGGGATTTACGCAGGACTAAATCCAAAAGTGGGCACGGACGCCATCGCAGAAATGAAAATTTTCGACCTGTCCGAGGTGGATCGTGAACCTCGTGCGTTGGTACGTATTAACCCCAAGTACCCGTTGCAATTGGCGCGCAACAGGATTTCGGGAAGAGTAGACTTGTCGATCGTGATCGATGACACGGGGAAAGTGACAGACTACAGTCTGAAGCGATCGACCCATCAGGATCTGACCCGTGAAGTGATGCGGGTCATAAAGAAATGGAAATTCAGCCCCGCCATCAAGGATGGGCGTCCGGTTACAGTCAGGAAAATTCAACCCTTTTTATTCGGAAAACAATGAGGATACCCTCGATCAATGTGCGCCCGACAGCGCTTGGCTTCATGGCTGCGCTTGGCCTGTTGCTGCCTGCGCTTGGCCAAGCGCAACCGTCATTTGCCAACACACTTCGGTTTTGGAATAACCCGGAGTTCGTCAACAAGTTCATGGCAACCTACGGGGTGAAGTCCGAGGTCGAGCCGAAGATCACCGCAGACGAAAAAGAACTGTTCGACGAATTGATCCCGCAAATACAGGCGAACCCGACGCAGGCGATCGCGACGTTAACGCAGGCGATCACGCCGGAATCGAGTGCTGCGTTGGAATTCACGCTGGGCAATCTGTATGTCCAGGCCAACGACTATCCAAAGGGAGCTACCCAGTATCGCGCTGCGATCAAGAAGTTTCCGGATTTTCAACGCGCTCACATGAATCTGGGTGTGGTCCTGATTCAGATGAATCAGCATGTCGAGGCGCAGAAGGAATTGGCGCGCACGCTCGAGTTGGGTGGTGAGGATGGGAACATCTACGGGCTGATCGGTTACTGTCACCTGATCAGCGAAAACTACCTCTCGGCCGAGGCGGCCTACAGCAAGGCGCTGTTGTTTTCTCCGGACAAAAACGACTGGAAACTTGGCCTCGCACAGTGCCAGTTGCAACAGCACAAGTACGGCGAGTCCGTGACTTTATTTGGAGAACTGATCCAAAAAGACCCAGACAACGCGGACTACTGGCTGCATCAGGCCAATGGCTACCTGGGACTGGCGGAATCTCAAAAGGCGGCGACCAATTATGAGATCGTGCGTCGGATGGGTAAGGCCGATGCCAAGGTGCTCAATCAATTGGGAGACATTTACGTCAACGAGGGAACGTACAAGCTGGCGCACGATGCCTACCGGGATGCGGTGGCCGCCGACAAGGCCAAGGAAACTGCCCCCCCAATTCGTGCCGTGGATATTTTGATTTCCGTCGGGGAGTACGAGCACGCGACGGAATTGCTGGCGAGCATTCGGGAAATTTTAAAGGACAAATTCGGGGAAGAGGATCGGCTAAAAGTGTTGCAGCTCGAGGCGAGACTGCTGCTGGTCAAGGGCGAGGAAGCCAAGGCCATTGCCGCGCTGGAACAGATCGTTGACAAGGATCCGCTCGACGGCGAGTCACTGTTGCTTTTGGCCGACTATTACGGCAGGAATGACAAGGCAGAGGAGGCGGAGCTGTTTTTTCAGCGTGCCGAGCAGATTGATGATTTCGAGGTGCGAGCCAAGATCGCGCATGCCCAGTTTCACGTGGGACGCAGCGCCTACGCCAAGGCGGTGCCGTTGCTGAAATCGGCGCAGGCCAAGCGACCTCGCGACAGCGTGCAGCGTTACCTCAGTCAGGTGGAGAAATTGGCCCGCCTGAAGGCAGATTGATAGGCTGCCGTCGGAATCAAAAACGCTTGGGCGGACCGGTTGCTCGCCGTAGAGTGGCCTTTCAGCATGGGCAAAGTCCGCCTCTTATCAGAAACCGTTTCCAACCAGATCGCCGCTGGCGAGGTGGTGGAGCGCCCGGCGAGCGTGGTCAAGGAGTTGGTTGAAAACGCGCTGGACGCCGGCGCAACGCGCATCTCCGTGGAGATTCAGGCCGGCGGCCGAAGCCTCATCAGGGTGACGGACAATGGCATGGGGATGAACCGGGATGACGCGCTACTTTGTCTCGAGCGCCATGCGACGAGTAAAATTCAATCTGCTAATGACTTGTCGTCAATCGATACGATGGGGTTCAGGGGAGAGGCCATCCCGAGTATTGCAAGCGTCGGACGGATGGTGCTGACGACCCTGTCCCGGGACAACAAAACAGGGGAAGCCACACGGATCGAGATTCACGGCGGGAAAATTCGGCAGGTCGAATCGGCCGGCCATGCCGAAGGAACCACCATCGAGGTGCGTTCGTTATTTTACAATCTGCCGGCTCGCCGAAAATTTCTACGCACACCGGAAACCGAACGGAGTCATATACAACATTTCCTGACCCTCGCGGCGTTGGCCCATCCCTCAGTCGGATTCGTGTTCACGCAGGATCAACGCCGAGTCTGGGAATTGGCGCCGTGTCAGATCGATGAATCCGTTGAATCGCAAATCACCGCAGTGCGGGAAAGAATGGGTGCGCTTCACGGTGCAGGCATGAGCCTGTTGGATGTAGATTGCAGTGCCGAATATCGAGTGGCCCGTGCATTGTCTGACGACCCGGAGGAAGGCATGGAATGGGATGAAAACACGACAGTCCGCGTGTGGGGATTAATTGGTGCCCCGGGTGTCTCTCGCTCGACCCGGGCCAATCAGCATTTGTTTGTGAATCGGCGGCCGGTCGAGAACAAAAGCCTTAACCGGGCGTTGATGGAGGGGTATCACACCGCATTGATGAAGGGGCAATTTCCAGTCTGCTGCCTGTTCCTCGAGATCGCCCCGGGCGAGGTGGATGTCAACATCCACCCGGCCAAGCGCGAGGTGAAGTTTCATCACGAACGGGACGTGCGCCGGATTCTTACCCGTGCAGTGCAGGATGCCTTGGTCGAGTTTCATCGCCCGAAAACCGAGCCAATGCCGCTTGGCCAAGCGGAGTCGGCCGCTGAGGATTTGGCAAAGATTGATGCCACGGACGTGGTCGCCTCTTCGAGTGTGGCAACGCCGGAACCGACATCGACCCAGCCCGATTTGGGTGCCAGTGATTCGATTGCCGCGATTGGCCAAGGGCGGCAGGGTGAGCAGATGCTGGGCGCTGCAGTTGGGCAGGGGCCACCAACCATCAAGCCGGAATCAACCACAACCGGCCAGGCGGAAGACCAGCCGGTTCCATTGTTGAGGGTGCCACTCCGTTTGCTTGGTGTGGTGGGACGATTGTACGTGGTGCTCGAGTCGGACAAGGGCATGGTGTTGATGGATCAGCACGCCGCACACGAGCGGGTCTTGTACGAACAGATGTTGCGACGAATGGAATCGGAGGGCAGGGCGGCTTCACAAAAATTGCTGTTGCCCGAGACCGTTGAGCTGCCCCCGAAGGACGCCAAGTTTTTAAAGGGGACACTCGAGATGCTAAACCGGCTGGGTGTGGGCCTGAGTGAGTTTGGCGAACGCACGTTCATGCTTGATGCACTACCGCCGTTCGTGAAGTCGGCCGACTCGCGAAAGTTCGTGCTCGAGTTGGTTGACAAACTTCAGGCGGCCGGCGACGGGGTGAATGCCCTGCGGCTTGGCGAGGATGTGATCGCGAAGACGGTTTGCCGCCACGCTGTGAAGGCTAACGACTCGCTTCGAGAAGAGGAATTACAGGGATTGGTCGATGACCTGCGCCGGTGCGAAATGCCATATACCTGTCCGCACGGCCGCCCTACGCTCATCGAGATGAGTTACCCGGAATTGGAGAAAAAATTTGGGCGGGTTCAGTAGTGGGGGTGGTTAGTTGCCCCGGACTCGCGGGCTCGTCCCTCCAAATTCG
>CAJXAU010000045.1 GCA_913050205.1 uncultured Verrucomicrobiota bacterium | reverse complement strand
TGCCCGGCATCGTCGGTTGTATCCAGGCCACGGAGATCATCAAACTCGCTCTTGGCGAGGGGTCTTCGCTGGTTGGCCGATTGCTGATTTTCAACGCACTGGAGATGAAGTTTCGTGAGGTCAAGCTCCGCCGCGACCCCAAATGCCCGATCTGCGGCGATAACCCGACCATCAAGGAACTGATCGATTACAATGAGTTCTGCGGCATCCCGGATCAGCCGGCTGAGCCGGAGGAAAACCCGGACGAGGTTGACGTGCAGGAAATGAAGCGTGCGCTCGACCACCCGGATCTTGGCATCGCCGTGGTCGATGTCCGCGAACAGGATGAGTTTGAGATCGCGAAGGTTGAGGGCACGACGCTTGTGCCGCTCAGTCAAATTGAGCAGCGCTTTACGGAGTTGGATCCGAACCAGACGATTTATCTGCACTGCAAGGCCGGTGTGCGCTCGCTCAAGGCGCTTGGTTTTCTGCGTGAGCAGGGCTTCAAGTACCTCAAGAGCGTCAAGGGCGGCATCACCGCCTGGTCAGAGGAGATCGATCCAAACGTTCCGAAGTATTAAACGATTTTCGCTTGGCCAAGCGCCGCTGCTTGCTCCCTGAGGCAGCCGCGCTTGGCCTTTTTTTTGTCCGCTTGGCCAAGCGCTTGGCCAAGACACAAAAAAGGCGGGCCGCTTGGCCCGCCTGCAAATAGATTGGTAACGACTTTTATTCCTCGGAGTCGTCGTTGGTATCAGGGCCAGCACCGCCGTCTTCGTCGTCGCTGAACTCGGCCTTGCGCTCCTCCATCGCCGCCTTGCGGGAGAGTTTCACGCGGCCCTTGTCGTCCACGCCGATGCACTTGACCCAGATTTCGTCGCCGTCCTTGACGATGTCCTCGGTTTTCTTGACGCGGAAGTTGGCCAACTCACTGATATGCACAAGTCCATCCTTGCCGGGCAGCACCTCAACGAAGCAGCCGAATTCTTTGATGGAAACAACCTTGCCCCGGTAGAGTTTGCCGACCTCGACTTCAGCGGTGATGCCTTCGATGCATTCCTTAGCCACCTCGAGCCCCTCAGCGGACATGGAGTAGATTAGCACGCGGCCGTCGTCCTCGATGTTGATTTCACAACCGGACTCCTCAACGATGCGCTTAATGTTCTTGCCGCCAGGGCCGATTAACTCGCCAATCTTCGACGGATCGATCGGGATGGTGACGATGCGCGGCGCATACGGACTCATTTCCTCACGCTCCTTGGCGAGGCAGTCGCCCATGTTGGAGAGGATTGCGGTGCGGGCTTTCTTGGCCATGCTGATGGCCTCTTCCATGATCGAGTACGGGATGCCCTTCAACTTAAGGTCGAGCTGAAACCCGGTGATGCCCTTGTCGGTGCCGGCGATTTTGCAATCCATATCGCAGAAGGCGTCCTCCCAGCCGATGATGTCAGCCAACAGCTTGTATGCTTCGATATCACCCTCGTCGTTGCTGCGGGTACAAAGTCCGATACTGATGCCGGCCACGGAGCGCTTTAACGGTACGCCAGCATCCAGCAACGCCAGTGTACCGCTGCAGACGGCAGCCATGGATGTGGAACCGTTGGACTCCATGATTTCCGACGTAACGCGAACCGCATACGGAAAATCCTCGAGACTCGGGATGACGGGAGCGATGGAACGCTCGGCCAATGCGCCATGACCAATCTCGCGACGGCCCGGGCCCATGATGCGGCCTGTCTCGCCAACGGAGAAGTTCGGGAAGTTGTAATGCAGCATGAACCGCTTTTCGTTCGGGCCACCGGTGTAGGCGTCGAACGTCTGTGTGTCGTCGGTCGTACCGAGTGTGACGAGGGACAGGCCCTGCGTCTCGCCACGGGAGAACAGGCCGGAGCCGTGGGTGCGCGGGATCATTCCTGCCTCGCTGTTCAGCGGGCGCAAATCCTCAAAGCCGCGACCGTCGAGGCGCTTGCCTTCGTCGAGTACGAGCTTCCGCACGGCAGCTTTCTGGATGCTGTAAAATGCCTCACCAACGATGAAGCCGGTGATGTCTTCCTCACCAAATTTCTCGATGAGCTTCTCCTCCATCTCGTCCTTGAGGGCGTTACACGCAGCCTCACGCTCGAGTTTGGCCTGTATGAGCAATGCATCAGTGATGCGCCCACCGATGATTGACTCCGCCTCAGCCTGAACTTCGGCTTCCACCACACGCGGAGTAAACTCACGCTTGGGTTTGCCAACAGCTTCGCGAAGCTCCTTCTGGGCTGCAATGACCGGCGCGATCGATTCCTGACCGAACTGGAGCGCGGCAAGGAAGTCAGCTTCGGGGAGTTCATCCGCCGAACCCTCGAACATGATCATGTTCTTCTCGTTGCCGACGTAGACAAGGTCAAGGTCGCTTGACTCCATCTGCACGTGGGTTGGGTTGGCAACAAACTCACCCTCGACCCGGCCAACGCGCACCGCACCAATTGGCCCGGCGAACGGCAGGTCACTGATCATCAGTGCCGCAGAGGCGCCGTTGATCGAAAGAACGTCCGAGTCGTTATCCCCGTCTGCACTCAGCAGAAGGGTCTGGATTTGTACTTCGTTGAAATATCCCTTGGGGAATAGTGGCCGGATGGGCCGATCCGTAACACGGCAGGTCAGGATTTCCTTTTCAGAAGGCCGGCCTTCGCGCTTGAAGAAGCCGCCCGGGAAACGCCCGGCTGCAGCAGCCTTCTCGCGGTAATCAACCGTGAGCGGGAAAAAATCGAGGCCCGGTCGGGGCTTGGTGTCGCCGCAGGCAGCGACGAGAACGATGGTTTCCCCGAGTTGAACAGTGACAGCACCGTCCGCTTGTTTGGCAATTTTGCCGGATTCAATATGAATCTCAGCACCGCCAACGTTGGCGGTTACTTTATGTGACATGTTTTTCTTTCAGCAATTGTCACGCTCGCTGGCACGGAGAACTTCACTCAAATTCCCAGCCGAATGGGAGACTGAATGAAATGCTCAGAACCAACGAACGCAAGGTTTTTCGCGGCGGTTTACAGGGGCAACTGCGGATCGGGCCGCGATCTCCAACCCACCAGCGAGGGATCCCCCTCCGCCGGCGTGGTGTCGCCCAAAATTCCAAAAAAGAAAGAACGCACTTGGCGTTCTTCCGAAGGCATCGTGTCAGTGACGCAGCTTTAAGCGCTGGGTCAATGAACGGTAACGATCCGCATCATGACGGTGCACGTAATCGAGCAACCGGCGGCGGCGGCCCACCATCATCAGCAGGCCACGACGCGATGCGTGATCTTTCTTGTTCTGTTTTAAATGCTCAGTGAGGTGATTGATACGCTTGGTCAGCAGCGCGATTTGCACGTCCGCCGAACCGGTGTCGGAGTTATGAACGCGAAATTCCTCAATCGTTGTCGCCTTGGCTTCCATTCCTTTTTCTTTATATTTCCTCTTTTCCTCTTCTCGAAAAGGCGGGGCAAACTACCAGTAATCATCCCGTTGTAAAGCACTTTAACTCGGTTTTTTGCCTAAAAAAACGCTTCACCTCCCCGCTTGGCCAAGCGCTTGGCCAAGTGCCTCCCGCCGAAAACCTGAGATTGACCCCGGCAACGCCCCCCTTACACTCCGCCCATGCTTTTCAAGCGGTTGATGTTCTGCGGGTTGCTTTCTCTTCTGGCCGTATCGGCTCGTGGGGATAGCTTGGTCAGTTATTATTCCGATTGGAAGTACTTTGAAGGCCGCTCCGAGGCCTCTGTCCCCACCACCGCTTGGCGGGAACTGGATTTTGACGACACCGACTGGAAAACCGCCCCTTCCGGTTTTAGCATCGGTTTTGGCGGATACGACGCCCCAACCCGCCTTTGGGGGATGCCCGGCGGGTTCCAATCAGTCTTCCTCCGGAAACGTTTTACGGTCGATGATCTCGAGAGCATCAAGTCGCTCGTGATGCGCGTTGACTATGACGACGGTTTTGTTGCCTACCTGAACGGAACCGAAATCACCCGGCGCGGCTTGGCCGGCGAGGCGGATCAACCGGTACCCTTTAACGCACCCGCAGCCTCTCACCCCCGTGGCAACCCGGAACTGATTGACCTTGCCCCGTACAAGCTTCTGCTCGAGAAGGGAGAAAACATCCTCGCGATTCAGGCGCACAACTCGCACATCAACGACAGTTGGTTCGCGTTTTACGTCGAACTACTCGGCAACATCACCCGGGGGCCATTTCTTCAGGGAACCAGCGCCACTGGCACCAAGATTGCCTGGCGTACGCTCACTCCGACCACCTCGGTGATCGAGTACGGTCTCACACCTGAACTGGGTATGAAGGCGGAAACCGACACGCCCAAGACCGACCACGCCCTTCAGTTGACCGGTCTCAAGCCAAATACCACCTACCATTACCGGGTGGGCGGCAGCGCGGCAGATGGTGTGCGTTACTCGCAAGTCTCCTCATTTAGGACGATGAAAAGCAGCGGCCCGGTCAAACTAATGCTTTTGGGCGACACTGGTCGTGGGAACCTGATCCAAAACCAGATAGCCACACTGCTTCGCAAGGAGGCCCCCGACGCCGTCATGGTCGCTGGAGACGTGGTCTACCCGGAGTTCCTTCCGGGCTATGAGGATTTTCGGCACTTCAGTGTCTACAAGGAGCAGATGAAATCGGTTCCGTTCTTCACGGCCATTGGCAACCACGACCTCTATCAGGGTGATACCCACTACATCAACGCCTTCCACCTGCCCACCAACAACCTCCCGCAACTCGGTCTAAAACATCCCGAACTGCCGTACCGATTCTCCGGGACGGAACACTTTTACTCGTTCGATGTCGGGGACGTTCACGTCTCGGTTCTCTACAATCCCTGGTATGCCCACCATAATTTTTCCAAGGACACAAACCAGTTGCATTGGCTGACCAATGACCTCGCGCAAACAACCAAGCCGTGGAAAATGCTGCTGATGCACTTTCCGGTGGCCTCGTCGAGTGGCCATGGATGGAGCAGTTACGACGGAAATGCCCTGCCGGATACTTACGATTTCGGCAACACGATTTATCCGGTTGTCGCCAAGTACGATGTCGACCTGATGATGGCCGGCCATTCGCATGCGTTTGAAAAATTCAGCCCGGTGGCCGGGTGCATCTCCGTTGTCAGCGGTGCCGGCGGAGCAAGCCCATACTCGTTCTACCGACTCTTCCCCGGGGCACAGCAATACTGGCCCAAAAACAACGCCGCACGCCTCACTGTTGACGGCGACCATCTCAAGGTTGAGGCACTCGACATCGAGGGCAACATGTTTGACTGGTTCGTGGTGAACCGCAAAATGCCGGATCGCGACACTTGGCTGTCCGCTTGGCATACCCCGGTCATCGAATCCACCCCGACGGACGATGGACAAGGCAACATCACAGGCCAAGTTTTCGATTTTGTCGGCGAACCCATCCCGACCGTCAATGGTGCCAGCGCCAACCTTGGCCAAGTACGGGTCAACAATGATGCCACCACCCTTTACGTTGGCATTGAGCAGGCGATGATTCGCCCCTATCAGAATATCTTCCTCTTCATCGAGTCCCCACGCCAGCAGGGTGTCACATCGTTGGACGGACTTGGCAACGGACTCGTGCAGTTCGAAAGCGACAGCGAGGGCGTCGATGGACTCGATTTTCTGCAAAACCTGTCTTTCACCAACTTCAAGCCAAGCGTAGCGGCGATCCTCGGTGACGAACGGGCCGATGCCCAGTCTCGCCACTACGCCCGCCCCGGCTTTAACCTGCGCGTCACCAGCGGCACCCCTCCGAACACAGTTACTGAAAACATCCCCTTCCCGCTCGGTCAGGGAGTCTTCAATCTGGATCAAACATTCAGCGATGCCGAGGGCGTCCGCATACAGCAATTCAACCGATCCCCGCAGCAGTTCAGTCAACCACAGGAAACCGATGCAGGCTTCATGGAGATTGCCATCCCATTTTCATCGCTCGGCGGAATCAAACCCGGCGAAGTGATTACCCTCGGCGCCGTCGTAGGCACCGGGAGCATTAACACCCAGCAACAATATCAATACCGCCAACTCGATACCGCCCACCTCGGCAAAGGGCTCAAGATCGACCAAAACATCTTTTACAAATTGGAAGGCGTGAATGTGAAATTGGCTGCAGACCCTGACCCCGATGAGGATCAACTGCCCACTGCCCGCGAAATTGAGCTGGGCACCGACCCAACCAAGCCGGACTCCGACGGAGACGGTCTTCCGGACGGCTGGGAGGTCGCTCGCGGGCTCGACCCAACGCGACACGACGGGGACGCTGCCCTGACCCATGACCCCGACGGAGACGGCATGACCAACGGCCAGGAACTGGCCGCAGGCACCGACCCACTGGATAGCCAGTCGCGGCTCACGCTCAGTGCCGTGGCCACCCCTGGCGGTGTCCGACTTCACTGGCTCGCACAGCCAAACGTCCGTTATCAACTGGCAACATCCACTCAGGCTGACGGTCCCTACATTCCGCTTGGCCAAGTTTTCACCCACGAAAACCCGGCACCCACCGAACAGGATGTCGTGCTGG
Source organism: uncultured Verrucomicrobiota bacterium (assembly GCA_913050205.1). Classification (GTDB taxonomy): domain Bacteria; phylum Verrucomicrobiota; class Verrucomicrobiia; order Limisphaerales; family UBA1096; genus UBA1096. The sequence goes on along the minus strand of CAJXAU010000045.1, from coordinate 2,190 downwards.
ACTGGCCCTCTCAACCAGGCAACAAGCCGGAAGCCTTCTTCCGCATACAGGTTTTAACCAAGGAATGATCGACCGCTTAAACCCAACGCTTGGCCAAGCGCTTGGCCTTGCCGCCATGCTATTCACGATGGCCTGCGAAAAGGAAATCACCAAGCCAACACCCGGAACCAACGCACCGATGGTCGGGCCGAATAGCGGAAAGGCTCAGCCCAAATTGGCCACCATCCAACTCTTCCTCGGCGCGGCAGAATTGGAAACCGAGGTGGCCGACGAGAATCACGAACGGATGACCGGCATGATGCACCGAACCGAGATGGGGGAAAACGAGGCCATGCTCTTCGCCTTCCCTTACCCACATCAGACCGGGTTCTACATGAAAAACACCACCATTCCGCTGTCGATCGCCTACATCGACCGCGAAAGTCGCATCGTCGAGATTCACAATCTGCAACCCGGCAACACGAACACCGTCAAGTCGCGATCCAGACAGATCATGTATGCCCTCGAGGTCAATCAGGGCTGGTTCGCCAAAAACGGAATCAAACCCGGCAATATCATCAGCACCGACAAGGGCCCGCTCTCCAGTGCTGTCCGAGGTCGGTAGCGAATTGACTCCGCGCGGCATTTTTTGCAAAACTTTCCGCGACTGATGAGCGACGACATCGGCAAAATTTTGGAAAACTGGGACTACCGCCTTGGCCGGGTGGACGCCCGGCGTGTGACCGGTGATGACGGTTCGGAAAAACTGCAAATGCGAATCGACCTTGGATTGTTGCAGATGAACGCGCAATTTCGCCCGGACGGCAAACGCCCCTTTGGCCACCCCACTTTGCTCGACCACTTCCTGATCCGCCTCGAGAAACATCGAAACAAAAACGGCGGCGAAGACGACAATTTCAGCATCAGCCCGGACGAGTGCGCCAAACTCCAGCAAGAGGCCATCCAATTTCACCACCGCAGCATCTGCAACTTCGAGTTGAGTGACTTTGTGGCGGTCGAGCGCGACACCGACCACATTCTCGAACTGCTCGATTTCGTGCAGGACTACGCCGCACAGGAGGAGATTGGCAGCAGTTTTCAGCAGTTCCGGCCGCAAACGATCATGATGCAGACCCGCGCCGTGGGCACCCAGTTCATCTCCGACGAAAACTTCAACGAAGCGATGGAAGAAATCCGCGCCGCCATTGACGAACTCAACGAATTTTACGCTGAAATGGGCCGCGAAGAGATGGTCGATAACAGTATGGAGGTCCACTCCCTCCGCGAATGGCTCAAGGATGTCGAAACCGAGGCCGAGGAAAAACGCCCCAGAACTGAGCGTGAAAAACTCGAGCACAAACTCAGCAAGGCCATTAAGGCGGAGAATTACGAGCAGGCCGCCGAATTGCGTGACCAGATCACCAGTCTCAGCCCCGGCACGGAGTAGCCCCTCCGCTCATCCACCCCAAAAAAACTTGTCCAGCCTGACCGCTTCGCGGAAGCTGCCGCTCCTTCATATTCACAAGACATGAGCGCAGACGCTAAAATACAGGAACTTGGTCTCGAGTTGCCGCCCGCCCCGGCGCCAATGGGTGTTTACAAACCAATCGTCATCACCGGCAACCTCGCCTACCTCTCCGGCCACGGCCCGGTGAAGACAGACGGTTCACTCATGGTTGGGCGCGTCGGGGATGACCTCGACCTCGATGCCGGCTACCAATCCGCACGGCAGGTCGGCCTAACCATGCTCGCTACCCTCCGGGAGAACCTCGGCAGCCTCGACCGCGTCAAGCGCGTTATCAAGGTACTTGGCATGGTCAATTGCACCGCCGATTTCCCCGATCACCCCAAGGTCATCAACGGCTGTAGCGAACTCTTCGCCCAAGTCTGGGGCGACGAAAACGGCATCGGCGCCCGGAGCGCTGTCGGCATGGGTTCACTCCCCGGCAACATCCCGTCAGAAATCGAGGCCATCTTCGAGATCGAGTAACCGGCCATGTCCGACGACTGGCACACGTTGGCCAACCCGGACGAGATCCCCTCGCCCGCGCTGCTGCTTTTCGCCGACCGCGTTGAGGAAAACATCCGGCGCATGATCGCGATGGCCGGCTCCGCCGATCGACTGCGCCCCCACGTCAAGACACACAAACTCGGCGAGATCGTCCAACTCCAACTCAAGGCCGGCATCACCCGGTTCAAGTGCGCCACCAT